>CAZGRC010000054.1:0-7092 GCA_964528125.1 uncultured Ruminococcus sp. | reverse complement strand
TCTCTGAAATCCTTATCTTTTCCTATATAATATGCGTTGTAGCCGTCCGACCATTTATCATCGGCGTTTTCAAGTTCGGTAATGCTTATATTCTTGAACTTCATTCCGGGGACAAAACAGTCTATGTAAACATACCCACCGTAGTTTTCAACCGACGCGGTATAAACTGTGCCGTTGTCGTAACTTACCGACATCACATCCGACTGAACCGTGAGTTTAAATCGGTGCCAACTGTCACCCGTGTTTACACTGTTTTTATATGTTGTGTTTTCGGTTTGGCTCAAGCGGTCGCTCTTGGTACCCGCGCCGTTTGGATACTGATACGAAACATATCCCTCCTGCTCGACAAACGCCATATATCCGTCTCCGAGACCGTAGTGACTGCCGAGCGTATCCGCACCGAAACCTACCGCCGCCCAACGCCAAGTGCTTTTGTCCGAGCCGATGTTATAATCAAACTCAAGTGTGAATGCATCATACTTTTTATCCGCAAAATAAAGCAATGATTCACCGGCACGACCTCCGCCGCCTGCGGCATAATCACCGGTGCCTATGCGGGTGAAGGTGCCGTCCGAAAGACTCCAGCAGTTACCGAAATCAGTTTCGGTTGCCGCCGCACCGCCGTTTAAAGCGGTACCGTGTTTTCCGTAATACACATTATATTTTGAGGTGTCGCCGACAGGGTCGGCATCATTTGTTATCTTTATATTTCTAAACGCGGTATCCTCGGTCATTGCCGCAAGATAAATATATCCGCCGATATATCCTTTAATCTCCCTCGAAAATGCCTTGCCGTTTACATACCACGTCACATTTTCGCCTTTAACTGCTATTTTAAAGGTGTTCCATGTGTTTGTACCGTTTTTTTGATCGTTTTCAAACTGCTGTGCTGTAGGTTTATAGTTATTGTCATTGTTATAATTATTTATATTGGTTTTCCAATAACCGTACATTTCTTTGGGTTGCAGCCTTATTGCACCGCTGAGTGTATCCTTTTCGGCAAAGCAGCCGATTTTCTGTGCGCCGAATCCGACATAAATGGTCTGCCAACCGACAGATGATGTGGCTGTGCTGTGACGGTATTCAAACTCAAGAGTAAAATCGGTAAGTTTGGTATTATAATACATATAACCGATTTTTCTGTTGCCGTAAACACCTACATCGCGGTCGCGCACAAGATTACCGTCACTGTCAAGAGAGAACATATAATCAATTAGCGACGTGTAACCGCCTTTACTGTAATTCGCCGCATTTTCAAGGTTTTTGACATTTTCCTGAGTGATGAGGGTGTCGTTTTTATCGATGTTCTTACCGCCGTTATCATAAATTGCGCCGGTAAAGTCCTTTTCGATATTTTTCATATCGGCATAACCCTTGTCAAGAGATTTTACGTTTATGTTTCCGAATGCGGCATTGCCCACCATTGTACCGAAATAAACATAACCTCCGCTGTAGTTTAAGGGAATATATTCGGCAATCTTCACGTTATCGACATACCATTCGGCTTTGCCGTCCTGCATTGTAATCTTAAACGTGAACCACGCATTATTATTTGCGGTAAACTTTTCTTTAACCGCGGTGTAATTTACATTGGCGGTTTCAAATTCGCTTTTGTTGGTGGTGGAGCCGTCCGCCAGAACATGGTGCTCGTGACCCTGCAAAAATATTGCGGAGTTTCCTTTTTTGTCTAAATCGTTTGCCCAAACTTCACCTATTGTATTCGCGCCGAATCCTACATAAATACCACGCCAAGATGACGATTCGGCAAGTCGGAAATCAAAACTCATTTCAAACGATGTCATCTTTTCCTTATAATACAGGAAACCGGACTTTCGATTTTGATACGTTCCGTAATCCCTGTCACGAACAAGGTTGCCGTCTTTATCTACCGAAAACAGATAATCTGCCAGCGACGTACAACCGTCTTTGTCATAGCTTGCTTTGTTTTCCATACCGGTAAGGTTACCGTCCGTAAGCAAAACCGCCGAAGTGCTTATTGCGGCGGCTGCACTGTCATAAAATGCCGCCTTGAAGTTGCTTTCAATATCCGTCATTGTAACCGTACCACCTGACGGATTTGCCGCCAATGAAACGATTCCCTGCTCCAACGAACTGCAAAGTATGCTCACGACACACAGCATACCGGTAAGCTTTAGCATAAATGTTTTTTTCATACTATAACACCTCTCGATTTTTTATTACTGCAGGAAAGTCTTTCAACAAATTCCGTGTCAACAAAAATTGTTTTTCCCCTACCACCTGTCTGCATTAAACGGAATGTTTCGGAAACCGCAAGATTCGCGATACGCCTCACGGGATTTCGCACCGTGGTAAGAGGAATGTGAAAACTTTGTGTTTCGATTGCATCGTCAAACCCCGTAACACTTATATCGTTAGGCACATCAAATCCCATAGATTCAAGCGCTTTTATCACCCCGTGCGCCATACAGTCACCGGCACAGCAGACCGCATCGGGAATATATTTCATTGAAGAAAACTTTTGCCCGAATTCATATTCCGCGTGCTTCATATCGAAGTTTGCCCTCAATATAAGGCTTTCTTCAACAGGCAATGTATAGCGTTTCATCGTGTTTAAATATGCTTCAAACCGCTTTCGACCATCATAACCCGCAGTACCCTTCATAAAGGCAATACGCCTGTGCCCTGTGGATATCAAATATTCCATTGCCGAGGTTATTCCCATAACATTGTTGGTAAGCACGCTTGAAATCATATCGTCTTCGATTTCCCTGTCAAGAAAGACCATCGGTATTCCCCGACTTTTAAGTTTATGTATTTCGGAATCCTCAATACATGCACTGTGTATTATGAGCGCATCAACATTTGCCGAAATCAGATTTTCAATCAGCTTTTTTTCGTTTCGTGGGCCGACAATCAAGTGCAGTGTGTTCTTGCGAAAAGCTATCTGGTTTTCAAGTCCCTCAAGCAAAGAATAGTAATAACCGCCCTTAAATGTGTCGAACACAACCCCGATATTGCCATACTGTCTTGTATGCATAAGGTGATCGTTTATGTTGGTAACATACCCCACACTCTGCGCCGTTTCGATAACGCGTTTCCGTGTTTCGGGACTGATTTTACCCGTGTTGTTAAGCACATACGAAACGGTTGCTATGGAAACTCCCGCCATATCGGCAATTTCCTTTATTGTTGCCATATAAAGCCCCCTTTCCGCTATACCGGAAAATGCCAACTTACTATGTATAATAATAACCTAAATTCACTTTAATTGCAATATTTTTGTTGATATTCTACATACATCACAGTTATTTACTGTCCAAAAAGTCAAAAATAGATAAAAAATCGCGTTTTTTTAACTGAAACTTTTAAACGAGTTCAATTAAGTCACACTAAAAGGCTATAAAAGACAGTTTTTTACTGTGAAAAAGTAACCAATTTTCCACCTTATTACCGCCGCAAAAGTTAAAATTTAAGTTAAAAAATTAAAAACACGGTGTTCCGAGAGAAACACCTCCCACATCACCGATCAGCCGCACAAATCTTTGTTACGCCAAGGTGGATAAAAAGAAAACCTCTCCCGTCCCGAAGAACAAAAGAGGTTAAACTTAATAACACAACCGAACTCTATACCAAAACCGCAAATCCCGATAAACCAGACTGCACTTACGGCAAGAAAATCCGAATCTTTCGGACTTTACATAAAAAACAGACCCCATAATAAATGTTGGGATAAACCAATTAGAGTCTACGAAAAATAATGAGCTCGGTACAAAACCAAGCTCATTCACAGGTATATCGATATTAAATTTTGTTTTGATGGATTTTTACTTTTGCGGTTTTACGCTGAACGCGAAGTGAATTTCTTTTTCATCAAGGCGGAAGCGTTCTTCAAGTTGCGGTCCGCAGGAATTTGAGCCCAAGCCCGAAACCTTGTAATCCAGTCGCAGATGAACCTTACCGTCTTTTACAAGTTCGTCTGTATGTTTGGCATTGAATACGGCATCTGTGCTGTACTCGGACACATTGAATTCAAATCCCTCGCCCTCAAACACCAAACCGCCGATGCCGAGCATACGGTTATTCCAGTGGTTTCCGTGTTCCTGCGGGCGTACATAATTCACATATTCCGAGGCGGCATTGCTTTCAAACATTCCCATAAATGCCGCGTTATGCATATCGCAGTAATTTTCCATAGGTCCGTGACCGTAGAAAACAAACTCGTTTGATTCAGCGGGAAGTTCAATTTCAAATCCCAAGCGCGGCAACCAAAACGTTTTATCGCGCACATTGCCGTCAAGAGAAGTTTCTATTCTTCCGTCGTTATAAACGGAAATTTTAAGGTTGTATCTTAAAAACGGTCTGTGTGATACGCCAGCAAGAGATGCTTTCACGGTTATAATACCGTTTTCATAGAAACAGTCATAAACCTTATTAAAAGAGCGATCAAGATTTTCGCCCTGCCAAATGTTAAAGAATCCCCAAAGTGCTTTTATGTTTTTATCGTTATCGGTGGGAGCACGCCAAGCTGTGAGACGCGGTGCGGAAGCCAGTCTTTCGGTGCCGTCGGTAACAATGCTTGTGAACATTCCGTAATGCTTTGAAAAAACATATTTAAAACCGTCACCCTCAAAGATAAGATCGTGTGCTTGTTCTTCAACCGAGGCGGGTATGTTGCTTTTTTCTTCGACTTCGCGCTTGACCGAAATCTCGTGCTGTGTTTGTGCAACTGGCATACCGCCTTTTGTTAGGAAACAGTTGAGAAATGCACCGTATTTGCAGATGAGATTTTCGGGAAGTTCAATTTCAAGTTCAACCGTTTCGTGTGGTAATGCCGCCACAACGGGATTGCCGCAAACGACCACTTCGCCGTCACATTCAACGGAATATGCAAAGTCACATTCAAGCAGGTCGGTAAAATCGTAACGGTTAGTTATTTTAAGAATATTTCCGCAAAGTTCGGTACGAATCGGTTGATATGCGGCACGCACTTCAAGCGAGCCCGCTTTAAGGGAACGGTCGGCAAAAACCATACCGTCACAGCAGAAATTTTCGTCGTGGGTGAGTTCGCCCTTGAAATCACCGCCGTAATGCTGAACACCGTCATCATCGGTTACAACATGGTCTGCCCATTCCCAAACACAACCGCCGATAAGTTTATCGTATTTATCGAACAGCTCATTATAATAATAAATATCACCGGGGCCGTTACCCATTGCATGAGCATACTCACAAAGGAAGTAGGGCTGTTTTTTGGTGTCGTCGGTTGCATATTCCACAAGTTCTGTAAAGGAGGAATACATTTTTGAAAAAACATCGGCGCGTTCGGGATATCTGCCCTGTCGTGAGGCATCTTCACAATGGATGAGTCTGCCGTCACCGAGAGATTTTGCCCATTCGATCATTTCAAGATGATTTTCGCCGTGACCGCTTTCGTTGCCGGTGGACCACATTATAATGCTTGCATGGTTGCGGTCGCGAAGTACGGCACGCTGCATTCTTTCGACAAACTCCGCCGTCCATTCGGGATTGGTGCAGGGCCATTCGCCGGAATCAACATCATAACCGTAGCCCACATTGGCATAGCGGCGCAAAAAGCCGTGAGTTTCAAGATCTGTTTCAAGCACAACATAAAATCCCATCTCGTCACACATTTCAAGAAATTTCGGGGTGGGAGGATAGTGTGAAGTGCGTATGCAGTTTATGTTAAGACGCTTCATAAGCACAAGGTCGGCACGAAGTTCGTCATCTGTTTGACACCAACCGTTATATTTGTGTGTATCATGGTGGTTAACACCGTGAAGTTTAACCGAAACGCCGTTTATGAGCAACTGATATTTGTCACCGATTTCGATTGTAACAAAACCCGTTTTTTGGTTAATTACTTCACCGTCACGCTCGATTTTAACGGTATAAAGGTAGGGCTTTTCGGCATTCCATAAAACGGGATTTTCAATCGGTAATGAAGCGCTGTCCGTATTGACCGCAGTGCCCAAAAGTTTACCGTCGGCATCGTAAAGTGTGATATCGGCGGCGGCGGTAAGCTCGACATTTACAGCATTGTTTTTCGCTTCAATTTTAACATCGGTTATATGATTTTCGGGACGCTGAAGAATATATGTATCGCGGAAAATACCGTTAAAGCGGAAGAAATCCTGATCTTCAAGATAACTGCCGCAACACCATTTAAGAACATACACCCTTACGGTGTTGTTGCCGTTTGTGACTAAATCGGTAATATCAAACTCCGCCTGCAAATGACTGCCCTGTGTAAATCCGACATATTTGCCGTTTACGGTTATAAAAGCACAGGAAGAAACGCCTTCAAGCACAAAATAAACCTTGCCCCACCGATTTACGGTAAAATCTCTTTCGTAAACACCGCAAGGGTTATCGTCGGGGACAAAAGGTTCGTCGCAGGGATAGGGATAGTTGATATTGGTATAATTAGGATTTTCATACCCTAAAATTTGCCAGCAAGAGGGCACAGGCACAGTGTCCCAATCGTTGATTTTCTCAGGCACATCAATGTCTTTTTTAAAATATGCAAATCGCCAAATTCCGTTTAACAGCATATATTCGGAACGACCTGCGGGTATATAATAACTCCGTTGAGGGAGACGGTTTTCACTGGTTTTTCGGGGATTTTCGTAAATGCGCATTTTTAACACTCTCCATTCAATAGAATGATACCATAAAAGCACAACAATGTCAAACTTTTATAGTTAAAAAAGAAATATATTTTTAATCGGTTTTAATCGGTGAATTTCCGAATTGAATTTCAGTTTGAAATTCAATTCGGAAATTCACCGATACAAAGAGAATGAATGAAATTTAATCAAAATTCTTGAAAAAAGCTACAATATGTAGTATAATAAATTAGTTAATGCCATTCTGGAGTGATTTTAATGTCAGATTATCTTAAAATGTCAAAAAATGAACTTGAAAACGAGTTCGCCGCAGTGCGTGCAGAATATGAACGACTGCGTTCTATGCACCTTTCGCTTGATATGTCACGCGGAAAACCGGGTTTTGACAATATGGATTTAAGCGAAAAGATGTTTGATCTTGTCGGCAACGACACGGGTTTTAAAAACATCAGCGGTATAGATT
>CAZGRC010000053.1:0-7133 GCA_964528125.1 uncultured Ruminococcus sp. | reverse complement strand
GAAACCGAACTTAAAGAGGTGTATCCCGTACACTGCCACGATTTTTACGAGATCGAAATAATAATCGACGGTGAAGGCGCACAGGTGCTTAACGGTAACACATATCCACTTAAAAAAGGTGATATCTATATTCTTAAACCTACTGATTTTCACACGATAACACCGCTTGACACATTACATCTTTATAACATAGTATTTGATGACTCTTTGCTTTTAAATACGGTGTTAAATGATTTAAGTACAACCAAAGACCACTTCGCACATCTCGACGATGTCCAGTTTGATATAATTGTTACCATAGTGAAATCGCTTATTTACGAAATCAATCACAATAAAAAATATAGCACAACCGCGAAGCACAATCTACTGGAATATATTGTTATAAACATTATCCGTGACAGCGAAAATTCAAACTATATTTCGCAAAACACGCAACTTAAAGCCACGCTTTCTTATATACACGAAAACTTCAAATCCGATATCGGTCTTGAAGATGTTGCAGCCGTTACCGGCTACAACACTTCGTATTTCAGTCATTGGTTTCACAAGAACATCGGAAAAACATATGTGGAATATATCAACAATTTAAGACTTTCCGAAGCCAAAAAACTTCTTTTAAGCACTGCTATGTCCGCAACCGAAATCGGTTTTGCCGTAGGTTTTTCTTCATTCTCGGGATTTTTGAAAGAGTTTAAAAGAAAATACGGAACAACACCGTCGAAATTCAGAAAAGATTTAATCTTAAAATCCTGAGAATTCGTTATATCCGCACTTTTCGATTGCTTTCAAATAGTTGGCATAAGAAATATTCTGCGTTTCGGTCATAAAGTGGTTTGTATATCTTATGCCGTCGATGAACCATTCGATAAAATAGAAACTCGCGTTTTCGGGAACAGCGACCTCGGCAATTTCAACCGAAGCATCGGCTTCAGCCGTGCACTCGCCCTCGCAAACCGTTCGGTCATCTGCAAGGTTTATAACCTTGTAGGTGACTTTCTTTTCCTCGGAAAGTTCGTTCACGGCAAAAAGTTTTAATTTTCCGTTTTCGGGTTCCGCAAACATCAAGCAAACGGGATTTTGCGAACGGGTTATATAGTGGTATGCAAGTTTCGGTGTGTAATAATAATCCACCACCGCATCGGATATTTGCGGCCAACCGTCAAGAAGATTCCACCAAATAATTCCCGTTGTCTTGCCCTTGGCAATACGGAAACTCTCGATAAAATATTTCTTAGCCTCCGCCTGAATTATCTGGCTCATCTTTGCAAAGTCTTCAAGATTATCGGGCTTTTCGGTGAACACCGCCGCTATCTGTTTATTCATAAGATTTATTCTGTAGGCGTATTTGGTGTTCTCTTTTATTTCCATATTGGCAGCGTGCACGTGCCAATCGTCATTGGCGGTCACATCATTTTTCATTATCGGCCAAAGTTTATCTTCCGATATAAATTTTTCAAGCGATTCGGGCGAAGGGCAACCGTGATAGCCTATTTCCGAAGCAAAACAGCAGATGATGTTTTTATAATAATCACTCTTAAAGTAATTTCGCGGTCCCCACGGGTGATCTTCGGGAATCGGAAGTTTTGTTCTGAACGCTTCTTCATCAACATACGGTGACGACGGCAGATACGGTCTTACCATATCGTGGCGTTCTATGACTTCGGGAAGAATTTTTCTTGTTATCAAATTTCTGTTGGGGTCACGGTATATGCCGTTATAACTGTAGGTTAAATCACATTCGTTATCGCCCGACCACAAAATCAGTGATGCGTGATTTCTGAGCCTTTTCACCACAGAAGTTGCTTCCCTGCGAATCATCTCCAAGAACTCATCTTCTTGAGGATAAACTGCACACGCCATCATAAAATCCTGCCAAACCATAATTCCCTTTTGGTCGCACAGTTCATAGAAACGGTCACTTTCATAAACACCGCCGCCCCAAATTCTTGCGGTGTTACATCCGCATTCACAGAGCATATCTATTGCTTTATCCACCCTGTTAATATCGTTTGAATGGAAAGCATCCAGCGGCACCCAGTTTGTGCCCAGAACATACACGGGCTTTTGGTTGATTTTGAAAACAAATTTTCCGTCACCAAGTGCCTTTGTCGTCGAGGTTCTTTCAAGTTCTACGGTGCGAACGCCGAATTTAAAGTTCTTTTCGTCGATAACCTCACCGTCACGCCAAAGTTTAACCGAAACATCGTATAAGTTGGGTTCGCCGTAATTTATGGGCCACCAATAATAAATATTTTCCTGCCAACAACCGAAATATCCGTATGAATGCCAAACATCCGATTCAAAACTGAAACTGCTGTCGCGGCAGACACCGTCAACCGTGATGCGCAAACCTTTAAGAAAATCCCTGTCGGACTTAACACTGAAGAACACCCTGATACTTGCCTTATTGTACTTTGGCTGAATCGCATTGGTGTACAAATAGCAATCTTCAATATATTCGGGCTTTTTGTTAATCAGGTAAACCGATTTCCAAATTCCGGCGGAAACGATTCTCGGCATAATATCCCAGCCGTACATATGCGGTGCCTTGCGTATGTAAAGTGATTCGTAATTATACGGCAACGCATTACTGAGCGGTGTTATTTCAAAATCACGCGAATAAATTGTAATCGGCAATATGTGCACAACAAGTTCATTGTCTTTCGCTTTCAAATCGGACACATCAAATTCATATCCGATGAACATATTCTCCGTTTTCCCGATGAGGTGTCCGTTAAGATAAATTTCCGCGACGGTATCTATTCCGTCAAATTTCAACGAACAATCGGCATTGTCCGAAAAGTCACAGTCAAATCTGCGATAATACCAAAGATGACGGTTTTCCAATTCCTGTGTTTTTAAAACGTTGGTTCCGAAATAAGGTTCTTCCAGCAGCCCCTCACGAACCATGTCAAGTTCAAAATTTCCGGGGACGGTGCCCACAATCTTCGTATATTCGCAATTTTCCAGTTCATCTATACTTTTCGGTGCAAAACCGTCTTTTTTGATTTTGCGGTTTTCCGCAATAACCAAACTCCAATTGCCGTCTAACAAATATTTTTCCACTTTAACATACCCCTTTACTGTTATAAACCGCAACCATGTCGCATTTTTTGCAGCAATATTGCCAGATTTAACAATTTGATTTTCAAATGTGTGATATAACACATCACTATTCACAACATAATTATATCGTTTTTTGCGAAAAATTACTTGCATTTTTTCGCCCGAAAACTTCACTATTTTTAGATTTTATTTATTTTCGATTTGCAAGAATTCCGATTGAATTTGCTCCGAATAAAGATAAAAGCCGAGCAGCGCTTTTCTTGCTGTTCGACTTTTAGTTTTCTTAATTATATATTAACCTCTGCTGTATGCGGGCGATGATCAGAAGATATGATGTTCGGTATATCTGCGGATATGACCTCAACATCGGGAGATACAAATATGTAATCTATCTTACGGTCGGGGGCATCGGAAGGGAATGTCGTCAACGGCACGGTAAATAAATCCGCAGTATCTTTCATACGTTCCCTTATCGGATTTAAAATTTCGCTTTCGGGCAAAAGATTAAAATCGCCCATCAGTATGCATTTTTCATCCGCAAGGTTTTCAAGCACCGTTTTAACCGCATTTTCCTGCTCGTCGGGATTAAGCCCGAAGTGTATTACCAAGACGGTGATTCCACCCTCAAGTTTCGCTTTTAAAAGACAGCGTGTTTCATAAAAACCGTCATAGGCTCTGGGTTCGGGGTCTGGCACGGGAATGTTTTCGACACTCAAAATCGGATATTTT
Organism: uncultured Ruminococcus sp.; assembly: GCA_964528125.1. Taxonomy (GTDB): domain Bacteria; phylum Bacillota; class Clostridia; order Oscillospirales; family Acutalibacteraceae; genus UBA737. The sequence goes on along the minus strand of CAZGRC010000053.1, from coordinate 3,338 downwards.
GACAAAAAACCGTTTCCGTAGGGGTCATAACCCTCGCGTCCGATAGCTTTGGCAAAATAATGATGTGAAAGCCCCGTAAGTTCGGACAAAATTTCGGTTTGCGCGGCATATTCGTCGGTGGCGCCTTTATCGCGCATTTCCTGAAGACCGACAATATCGGCTCCGCACTTTTTTATGGCATCCGCCATAATATTGAAGTCGATTTCGCGGCTGATATAATTCAGGCAGTGTTGCGTGTTAAATGACATTATTTTCATATTGAAGTTCTCCCTTCAAATTTAAAAATTGCGCGACGGAACGACCTATCCGTTACGCTATGCATTATATTACCGAAGAAATGAAAAGTCAACAAAAAAATCGAAATATGCCGAAATTGTTCTTGACTTTATGATTCACAGATGGTATGCTTTAGAAAATCAATACACCATCACAGATTGGAGAAATTTCTTATGATGCAACGCAACAATTACCGTCATTTCGGCATAATGCTTGACTGCTCGCGAGATGCCGTTATGAACATTCCTACCCTAAAAAAATGGATCGATATTATGGCTGATCTCGGTTACAATACGCTTATGCTTTACACCGAAGACACCTATGAGGTTGACAACCAGCCTTATTTCGGTTATCTGCGCGGCAGATATTCGCAGGATGAACTTCGCGAAATCGACACTTATGCATTTGACAGGGGAATTGAACTTATACCCGCAATTCAAACACTTGCACATTTGAACTGCATATTCCGTTGGGGCACCTATTCCTCAATCAATGATTGCAACGATATTCTGCTTGCAGGTGCGGACAAAACTTATGAGCTGATTGACAATATGTTTGCATCTCTTGAAAAGACCGTACGCACCCGCACCGTAAATATCGGTATGGACGAAGCACATATGCTCGGCAGAGGAAAATATCAGGACATTCACGGTTTTGAAGACCGATTTGATATTCTTTTAAACCACCTGAACCGTGTCTCGAAAATCGCCGAAAAGCACGGATTTGAGTGTATTATGTGGGGCGATATGTTCTTCCGTCTGTTAGGCAACGGATATGACTCAAATGCCGATGTTCCCGAACGTATCGGCAAAATGATACCCAAAAATGTCAACTTGGTTTATTGGGATTATTATTCAACCGATAAAGAACGTTATTCTTCAAGAATAAAAGGTCATTCCGCATTAAAAGACAACATCTGGTTTGCGGGCGGTTTATGGAGCTGGACAGGTTTTGCACCGCACAACGCATACAGTATTGCCGCAACAAAAGCCGCTTTTGAGGCTTGCAGTGAAAATAACGTGCAAGATGCCGTGCTCACAATGTGGGGAGATGACGGTTCGGAATGTTCCAAATTTTCTTTGTTGCCGTCACTTTATTATTCTGCTTGCATTGCAAAGGGATGCATCGATGAAGATGAAATCAAAAACGGTTTTTATGAGAAATACGGCATAGCATTTGACGATTTTATGCTGACCGATCTGACCGAAGCTGCAAATCAAAATTGCATACTGAATCCCGATAAATATATGCTTTATAACGACTGTTTCTTAGGTTTGTTCGATTCAACCGTTGACCAATACACTGCTGAAAAATATGTAGCATTATCCGACAAACTTAAAAAGCTTGAAAGCCATCCCGAATATGGATATATGTTCAAAAAAATGCGCACACTCTGCGATGCGCTGGCACTTAAATTTGATTTGGGTGTTCGCACAAGAGAGGCATATAACAGCGGTGACAAGGCCGCTTTATCCGCACTGATATCGGATTACGAACGCCTGCTCTGCCTTGTTGACGAATTTTACAATGCTTTCCGCACCCAATGGATGACCGAAAACAAGCCCCAAGGTTTCGAGGTGCACGATATCCGTCTCGGCGGGCTCTATTTCAGGATAAAACACTGCAAAGAACGGCTGGAAGCATATACCGAAAACCGTCTTGAGCGAATTGAAGAACTTGAAGAAACCCTGCTTGATTTCTACGGAAAGAAAGAATTTGAAAAAAAGACAATTTCATTTAACTTGTGGAAACAATCCGTCTCCACAGGATGCATTTAAAACATTAACAGAACAGAGTTCTATTATAAAATAGAACTCTGTTCTGCTATTTCAAAGCCTTTCGGTGCAATTTTCACTGCAGTGTCGCAATTTGGATTTATATACAGTTCGGCAATAATTTCTTCTTTAAAAAAACACAAACCTTTTGTTTTTAATATCGTGTATTTGTCGATTATACGGTCATCGAAAAGCATCGAAGATTTTCGTCTGAACTCAATCGGTTTACCCTCATAAGTTAAACTTCTCAGGTATTCATAACTCATATGCATCGATGTCACTCTTATGGGATTTTTTTCCGAAAGACCGTAATCCTCCCTGTTTACAACAATTTTTTTCCACAGGAAAAAACTCCGTTCTAAGTTCACGCATCATTTTCAGATTTTCCTCAATATTGTTTATTGAACTAAAAAGCGAAACCTATTTTTTCTTCTATTGTAAATCTTCGCGCAGTTTCGGGCATTTTTTCCATAACCCTGACCTGAGCGAATATTCGTTCCTTTTTACTCAGAAAAAACATTATACTTTACTTTCTTATTAAGCAGAAAATTATTCAAAAAACATATGCAGTGAAGATTTCCTCGTTTCTGAGTTTATTATTGGCAAAATGCGCGATAACCTCAAAAACATTTGAATATTCCTTGATAATTTCAGAAGGCAAAACTATATCGTGTTTTTCAAAAATCCGTTTTGTTGTTTCATAGCGTTTTTCACTTATTAAAATAAAAATATTTCTCTCCTTTTAACAGTAATATCACAGTAAATTTCGGTTTTGGCAGGCGGTTATGCGCAATTTCCCTCCTAAAATAAAAAAATGTGTGCAACCGAAGTCGCACACACCGAAAAATTCCAACTTCGATTTGCTACCACACAAAATTGAATGTTATCCCATACAGAAATGGAAAAACTAAGCCGACATTTTTACCAATGTAAAATGCCCACTTCCGTTTGGGATATACACTATTCATTTTTGTGTGGTAATTATATATTATCAACAGTTTTTTGCAGTTTCCCTTATCGGCAAGCGCAAAATCCGAACCCGATTTGCAAAGCAAAGCAAAAAAAGAAGCCATCCAAAAGATGACTTCTTTTTTAAAGCATTTAAACCAAAATTATTCGTTAATCTTGGTAACAACGCCCGAACCAACGGTACGGCCGCCTTCACGGATAGCGAAGCGGAGACCTTCTTCGATAGCGATAGGAGTGATGAGTTCAACATCCATCTCTACGTTATCGCCGGGCATACACATTTCGGTGCCTGCGGGAAGGCTAACAACACCGGTAACG
>CAZGRC010000052.1:0-7199 GCA_964528125.1 uncultured Ruminococcus sp. | reverse complement strand
AAGAAAAAGTGCGCCGACAAGCAATTTGTTGCCGACGGCGCCGTTGTCGATTATCTCTTTTGAAACAAGGGCAACCGCCACATACGAAACCGAGAGCAGTGCGTTTATCAGCGATACGCCGATTATTGCGGGAAGAAAACGCTTTATGCGTTTTAAAATCCAACCAAGCGTTCCGTCATTCCTTTTTTTACTCAAGTATACCATTCTCCCTAAGTGTTTTCACAAAAACATCTATATCGTTAAGTGCGAGCACGGTAGAAATTTCAAAATGGTCAAGCAGTGCGTTGAGCAACTGTTCCTTGCCCATTTCGCTTTTACTTAAACATTCCCACAAAAAGGTTGCCGTTTCACCAAGCACAATGCTGTTTATCGGTGATTCGGCGGTGTTTTCACTCATAACGACCGTCTGACCGTTAATATTTTTCAGGTAAAAACCGGATTTTATCTTCATTTCAGCACACTCCGTGTAAAAAAATTGTAAATACAAATTAAAAGGCTTGCAATTTTTATTATTATATACTAAAATATAGTATATTGCAAGTGTTTTAAATATTGCGAAAAACAACAGAAAATGAGGAAATTTTAATGGATACTTTTTTTGAGCAGATTGTTCCCATAAGAAAAACGGGAAAATCTTGGGCGACATTTATCGGAATTTGGCTTTTGGCACTTGTTCTTTTGGCGGTGTGCATCTTTTTGTCGATGTTTGTAATCGGCAGTTTTGCACTTTTGCTTGCGGCAGGTGTTATTTTCGGCGCTTACAAACTTTCGTCACGCCTTTCGGTTGAATATGAATACATTATAACCAACGGTGTTATGGACATTGATAAAATAATCGCCAAAAGTTCACGCAAAAGAATGGCAAGTTTCAACCTTGCAAATGTTGACCGTCTTGAAAAGTATAATCCGAACGCAAAACCCGTCGGCAACTTTAATAAAACGGTTATCGCCTGTAACGAAATTGACGGCGATGCATATCTTATGGTAATAACGGTTGAGGGTAAGGGAAGTACACTTGTTGTTTTTGCTCCGGATGACCGTATTAAATCCGCCGCGGTGAAGTTTCTCCCCAAATTTATCGCAAACAGTGCTTTTAAGGACTGATTTTGAAATTTAAAAAGAAATAAGGTGTCGTCATTGAAGGTTTTAAACCTCAAACAGATAAGGGCGGCAGAGGAAAATGCCGTTTCAAGCGGCATTTTTTCGTATCCCGCACTTATGAAAAATGCGGGTTGTGCCGCCGCAAAAATTATATGCGAAAATTACCCTGTTCAGAACCGGCGTGTTGCGATTGTTTGCGGTGTAGGCAATAACGGGGGCGACGGTCTGGTTATTGCATCGCGCCTGTCGGAAGAGGGTGCCGATGTTACGGTATGTCTGCCGCTCGGTGATGTGCGCACCGATACCGCAAAGCAGATGTATCCGATTTCGCCCGATATAAAGGTCAGTGACACCGTTTGTACCGATTGCGATATTATGATAGACGCGCTTTTCGGCATAGGGCTTGACCGTCCGCTTGAGGACAGTGCCGCGGCGGCGGTTGACGATATGAATATGTGTGATGCCGTGAAGATTGCCGTGGATGTTCCAAGCGGTGTTATGTGCGACGGAGGTGTCGCGGGTCGCGCACTGCGTGCGGATATGACGGTGACTTTTATTGCGCTTAAACCCTGCCATCTTTTGCCCGAAACATCACAGTATTGCGGCAGAGTTTCGGTTGCCGATATCGGCGCCGTACCGACGGAATACGAATATCTCACCACAGAGGAGCCCAAAAAGCAACCGCGCCCAAAAAACTGTCACAAGGGCACCTTCGGAACCGCGCTTATCATCTGCGGTAGTTACGGAATGTGCGGTGCCGAAATTTTGGCAACACGCGCCGCACTTCGCAGCGGTGTCGGTATTGCAAAAAACGTGGTTTGCGACAAAAACTATACCGCTTTTTGTACCTCGGTTCCCGAAGCGGTCACCGTTCCCGTACCGACGTCGGCGGGTGGGGTTCCCGTAATTGATGACGGGGTGCTTTCTCGGGCAATAAAATCAAGCGATGCACTTCTTATCGGGTGCGGGCTTTCAAACTGTGAAGATACCGTTCGCCTTGTGAAAAGGGTGCTTGCGGCTACGGATATTCCCGTTGTTATTGATGCGGATGGAATAAATGCGCTTCGCGGCGATATAAATATAATAGGAAAAACAAAATCTCCTGTTATAATAACGCCCCACCCCGCAGAAATGGCGCGCCTTTGCGGTGTCGATACCGCAGATATCGAAAATGACCGTGTGGGATTTGCACGAAAACTTGCCGTGAAAGCGTGCTGTGTTGTTGTTTTAAAAGGTGCAAATACGGTTATCGCTTCGCCCGACGGACGCATATTTTTTAACGCGACGGGGAATCCCGCGCTTGCCACGGGCGGCAGCGGCGATGTGCTTGCGGGAATGCTTGTTGCCCACCTTGCACAGGGAAAATCGGCATTGCGCGCGGCGTTGGATTGTGTATGGCTTCACGGTCACGCCGCAGACACGGCGGTGAAACGCATAAACGAATCCGCACTTTTGCCGAGCGATATTATAGAGGAGTTAAAAACGCTTTAGGCAGGGCTCTACCTCTGCCGAAAGCAGGGGAGGCTCCTTTGGTGAAAAGATTTTTAGGTGTGATTTTTTGCTTTGTGTTGCTTTGCGGGTGTTCGGGAAAATCCAAATCCGTTTCACCGATGCTTGACGGCATTTCGTTTTGTGCAAAGATAAATTTTTATAACGAAGTTTACGAATGTGACGTAAAAACCGAAAAAGACGGCACACTGAACCTTGCGGTAAAGGTGCCGGAGGATCTTTCGGGACTTAAATTCACTGTATCGGGAGAGGGCGTGACCGCCGAGTATCTCGGACTGACATATACACCTAAAAACGAAAAAATGCCGCTTTGCGGCGTTGTTCAAACGCTTTACGGCATTCTTGAAAACACACGGGGCGCGACCCTTGTTATCCGCAAAAACGAAAACTGTATTTTTGAAGGAAGGCTTTATAACCGTGCATATATATTATGTTGTGCGCCGAGCGGGTTGCCGCTTTATATTGAGATTCCCGATAACAGTTATCGCATTGAATTTTCAAATGTGAAAATAATTTGAAATATACTGTTTGGTCTGATTGTATAGACGATCTTTCCCAAAACGTAAAATGCCATTCCGAGACGGTGTCGAAGAATGACATTTTTTGTTTTGGCTTATGTTTTTTTGAAAATGTTATTTTACATCGAAAGATTCCAACCTTAATGCGATAAATTTTGTCACCCAATACTTTGTATACTCATACAAATCATCCAGTGTTTTTGAGGAATATCCGCGACAGTATTTCACATATTCACAAAGCAGACCTTCCGAAAAAATCCGCAAATCCAATTCGATGTGTGTTCGGTCTTTGATGCGGCTGTCGTTACAGCAAAGTTCAAGCAGTTTCCCCGAAGCGATGGATTCGAGCTTTTTTGCCGCAAAAGATTTGCCGTTGTAAAACGGAATAGGCACCGCACAATCGGTCATACGCCAATCTGTTTTGTCCGATTTGAAATTTGACAAAAAATTAGAAAAAAGCACATAATTTACCTATTATAAAAAAAGTTTATCTTCACACAATACTATTGCAGACGATAAAAAAACTTTTTTACAAGGGGTGAATATTTAATGGCTAAAAACGCAGTGCCCGAAGCAAAAGACGCACTCAACCGTTTTAAGATGGAAGCCGCAAACGAGGTCGGTGTACCCCACCCATTTTAAAACGGTTGAGTTTTATACATATATTTTTATTTTTTCACTTCATTCATTTCGCCTACGAACTTGTAAAAAATCCGTACCTCTTGTTGAAATTCGGAATTTTTGTGGCTTGCCTTGACTCTGCCCTCGGGCAGAATTTTCGGTCCGACCTCAATCCTGTCGATAAATGTCAGCAATGTGTCACGATCCAATGTGTCGATATGGGTATATCGGCGGGTTAATTCGAAAAACATTTTGTAATTATCGCTTTTGTCGCTGACTGTGTTGTCAGTGCAGAGTTTTTCGAGCTCTTTTTTGATTTGAACCGCTTCGTTTTGCAGTTCGTCAACCATTGTGTACAGGCGTTGGTCATCAAGCCGACCTTCGGCATTGTCGGCATAAAGTTTGGGAATAATCTTATCGATTATCGCGAGTCGGCTTTCAAACTTTTCTTTGCGGACTTTGCGTAATTTTACCGCATTGTAGGAATTTTCTTCCTTAATAATGCGTTCTGCAATGTCTTGTGTTTGCTCATCAGTGAGAGAAATCAGGGAATTTAAATCGGCGGTAATAAGTGCAATGAGGTCGGCATAGCGAATTCTCGTGCCCGTGCAGGGGTTACTTATATCCTTGCGACTGTTTATGCAGGAAAGATACCAATACTTTTCACGTTCCCCCTTATAAACCGTTCCGCAGGAACAGAGTGCGTGACCGCATAAAGCACAGTATGCAACACCCGAAAAAATACTTTTACGGACATTTTCGTACTGTAAAAAACTGCGTGTTCCTTTGCCCATATTATCGTGCGCTTTTTTGAAAATTTCTTTATTTACCAATGCTTCGTGGGTGTTTTCGGTTACAGCCCATCCGTCTTTCGGGACGGATATCTTTTTTTTTGATTTTGCACTAGCTTTTTTTGTTTTGCCGAGCACCGTATGACCAAGGTAAACTTCGTTTTTAAGTATTCGTTTGACGGTTGTATAGTTCCAAAGGTCGGATGCCCTTGCGGCACCTTCCTTGCTGAAGTCATCGCGGTAGAGCACGCGGTATTTAAGCGGCGGAATGACACCGTCTCGGTTTAAATCCTGCGCTATTTTTCTTGACGAATCGCCCTTTGCGGCGGCAGCGAAAATTCTTTGAACCACAGGTGCCGTAACTTCATCCGGCACAAGTTGATTTTTGTTGCGAGGCGCTTTTTTGTATCCGTACGGCGGACAGGCACAATAAAGCCCGTCTTGCCGTTTTGTCCGAAGCACATCTTTAACCTTTCGCGAACCGTCGCGCAGATAAACCTCGTTCATGGCAAACTGAAACGGTGCCATAACATTGTCGCTTTCGCTGTCGAAATTATCGGCAATGGCAATGTATCTTATGCCGTGTTCGGGGAAAAACTGTTCTGCATAATAGCTCGATTCACGCATATCGCGTCCGAGACGAGATAAATCCTTGGTTACTACAGTATACGCCGATTTTTTATTCAATTCGCGCATCATTTCCTGAAATCCCGGTCGGTCGAAATTTGCCCCCGAATAACCGTCGTCCACAAACTCACGAATAAGGTTTATTCCGTTTTGCTCGCAATATTTGTTTACAATCATTCGTTGGTTTGTAATGCTTGACGATTCGCTTTTTTGCGCCTCTTCCCTTGATAATCTGAAATAGGCAAAAGCATTTTTGTTTTGTTCGATTCTCATGGTCGTCCCTCGGTGATATTGGAACCGCCGTTAGTGTTATAAATCATACTGCCGTTTGTTTTGAGCATCGGGGTATTGTTTTTTATGTCTTTAACTCGCTGCTCAATAAGCATAGCGGTAGTTTTATTCTCTGCAAAGACTCTGCTGATAACATATTTTGTGTTATCGATTTCTCGGTAAATTTTCACATAACCGCCTCCTTTTACTATCTTTTCCGTCACAGGCAAAATTAAACATATGTTATTTAAATACCGTGTGCGGAGAAGAGCAAAATTCGCCGTTCTGATTTGAAAATACATATAATACCCTGCCGAAAGTGATCTGCTTTCGACAGGGTGTGTGGGAGTTACCGTTTGCTTAATGTTTGAATTTTTCGGTTCACGGTTTCGCGCATATTTGTTATGTAGTCAATATTGCGCGGATATTCTTTAAAGGTGAGAGGATTTTCAAGCCCACTTTCAAGTATGTTTATAACATCTTCAAATGATGTGAGTGATTCCAAAAGCGAGAGTGCGCGCAAATCTTGAAGTGCATCAAGAAAAACCATTTCACGCAGTGACGGGACGGGCTTTCCGTCATTGCCGGGATAAACAATGAAAGCATCACCCGACGGATAGCAATCTTCACAGTCGGTGCAAACATACGGATTGAGAAATTTTCTTGAAAGGCTGTCAAGCCAAAAATTATATCCCCATTGCAGAAAACCGTCAAGTTTGAATTTGAAAAATTGGAATCCGATTATACGTGTTCTGTATGACGGCATGGAAATCATACGGTTGCTTACCTTGTCAAGTTGTCCGCAACAGTAGTATGTCCAGCGCTCACCGAGACCGTTTTCGATAAATTTTTCAACATTATCATTAGACGGAACGGGTATTTTGATTATTCCGCGACGATAGTATTCGTAATCGAAAAGGGCATCGATAACCTTGCAGTCGGACAAAAGCGGTGCGACCTTATTGCAAAACTCGGAATAATTGTCTATTTGTTTAATGTTAGGTTCGTCAGAAATATGAAAATAGCAATTGTCAAGTACACCGAGTTCGCGCATTACATCCTTGAAACGCGGCATAAATTCGTACAGGAAAGAAATATATTCCTCCGAGACAGATGCGGTATGCCAACCGAATTTTTGAATTAAATCGCCGTTTTCTTCCACCATAATTTTAGGTGTACACCAAGCGCCCCATTGGGTGCACAAATGTGAGATTTCAAAATGGTCAATACCGATCGACAGCGCCAGTTTGACATAATGTATACGCGATAAATTATCCTCGTCGGTGAGACCGCTTAGGGAATTGAAAGCATATAAAAAAATCAGTATAGAACCTCACAAAAGTGTTGATATGGTTTTTGAAGTCGGATATAATGAATTCGGGTTTTATAATCTTGAACGCAAATTTGTTGTTGAACGGGGAGATTTTGATATTTATATCGGGAACAACTGCTATGCCGATAATACCGTTACCGTCACTGTGATTTAATCGGTCATTAAATCGTTTCAATCCAAAAGCATATACAATTTATTATACTGCAATTAACACATATAAAATAAGAATTAAAATTGCCGCAAAAATCTTATGGCAAAATGAATCGGTAATTTCTTATTGACAACCGACGGTTGCGAAAACAGCGCTTTGGGGTTTCTTGCAACCGTCACGGTTATTTAATATAAATATTATAAAATCAAAATAAACGGAGTGTTTGTTATTGCCGACGGAGATTGGGGATAAAACAAGTGAAAAAAATTAAACCGACC
>CAZGRC010000051.1:0-7220 GCA_964528125.1 uncultured Ruminococcus sp. | reverse complement strand
CCATAAGAGGAGAGGGCGCCAAACTTTATAACAAAAATATGGAAAGATTTGTTAACGAACTTTTGCCGCGCGACCTGCTAACAGCCGAAATACATAAACAAATGGAAAAGGACGGCACCGAATTTGTTTGGGAAGATTTGCGGACAATTCCCGAAAGTCGACTTTTAAAACATTTTCCGAATATTGTTGAGTTTTGCAGAAAAAAAGGTTATGATGTAACAAAGGAATGCATTCCGGTTGTTCCGGCACAGCATTACTTTATGGGCGGAATCAAGGTTGACCACCAAAGCGCGACATCTATGAAGCGGCTTTATGCCGTGGGGGAGACCGCCTGTAACGGGGTTCACGGAAAAAACCGCCTTGCGAGTAACTCTTTGCTTGAAAGTCTGGTCTTTGCGAAGCGGGCGGCGAACGATATGCTGAAATACGATGCGGCACCTGTTTCGAAAATGCAGGTTGACACCGAAAAATACCGCGATATAAAATCACTTGATATTGAAAACAGAAAAATTGTACTTGAAGAAATTAACAGGAGGAAAAACGCTAATGTTTGATAACGCAACTCTTATTTTAAAGGTTGACCCGCTCATAAAATCGGCGCTTGAGGAGGATATCACCAGCGAAGACGTATCTACAAACAGTGTTATGCCGAAATATACTTTGGGTGAAGTCGATCTTATCTGCAAGCAGGACGGAATACTTTGCGGTACACAGGTTTTTGCGCGTGTCTTTACGCTTATTGACCCGGATACCGAAGTTACTTTCTTTTCAAACGATGGGGATGAGATTTCAAAAGGTCAACCGATAGGCAAAGTCCGCGGAGATATACGGGTTTTGCTGTCGGGTGAACGCACCGCCCTTAACTATTTGCAGAGGATGAGCGGCATTGCGACATACACCAAAAGTGTCGCGAATTTGCTTGTCGGTACCGAAATCAAACTGCTTGATACGCGAAAAACCACACCCAACAACCGCATTTTTGAAAAATATTCGGTGCGCGTGGGCGGCGGTAACAATCATCGCTATAATCTTTCCGACGGGGTGCTCTTAAAAGACAACCACATCGGCGCCGCGGGTGGCGTGAAAGCGGCGGTGAAAATGGCAAAGGAATATGCGCCGTTTGTCAGAAAAATCGAGGTTGAGGTTGAAAATATTCAGATGGTGCGCGAAGCGGTTGAAGCGGGTGCCGATATAATAATGCTTGACAATATGACAACCGAAGAGTTGAAAGAAGCGATAAATATTATCGGCGGGCGTGCCGAAGTTGAAGTATCGGGTAATGTGACACGCGAAAATATTGCCCGCCTTTCAAAACTCGGTGTTGATTATATTTCAAGCGGAGCGCTCACACATTCTGCCCCGATACTTGACTTTTCGCTTAAGAATTTGCACGCGGTGTAGGTGACGGTATGAACGCAACTGAACGGAGAAAAGGAATTGAGGAATGTCTTAAATGTGCCGAAAGTCCCGTAACGGCAACCGTGCTGGCAAAACATTTTTCGGTAAGCCGCCAGATAATAGTTCAGGATATCGCAATACTGCGTGCTTCGGGTGTTGAAATTTCGTCGTTGGCACGAGGTTATGTTCTGGCAATGCCGAAAACGGTAAAGCGTGTTTTTAAGGTTTACCACAGCGACGAGGATGTTGAAAAAGAGCTGAATATTATTGTCGATGCGGGCGGCACCGTTGAGGATGTTTTCATTTTCCACAAGTTTTACGGCACCGTAAAAGCACCGATGGATATACGCTCGCGACTTAATGTGAAACAGTTTATAAATGACATAACATTGGGCAAATCAAGTCTTTTGAAAAACGTTACGTCGGGATATCATTATCACACGGTTACGGCATATTGCAGTGAAACCCTTGATCTTATCGAAAATAATTTGAGAGAAAGCGGATTTTTGGCACCGCTTCAGGAATACGAACCCAGTGAAATCAAGTAAAAAAAGCGCCGTAGAAATGTTTTGCGGCGCTTTTTGCGTTGACACAAATAAGGTTTTTTGGTATACTTTAAATGCTTTGAAAAAATATAAATTCAACAAATTCGGTGATGCAAATGCTTTTTAAATCAAAAACGAGCACTTTCGATTATCTTGTTTTGGGGCTTGGAAACCCCGGATTACAATATGAAAACACCCGCCATAATGCCGGTTTTATGGCGGCAGATCGAATTGCCGAAAAATTCGGTTGCGATTTCGGCAAAAAACGCCACGATGCACTTTTCGGTGAATGTGTCATTGCGGGATACCGTGTTATACTTGCGAAACCTCAGACATATATGAACAATTCCGGCGTCGCCGCAACAAAACTTTCGACCTTTTACAAAATACCCGTCGATAGGATTATAGTGATGTTCGATGATGTTTCGCTCGATCCCGGCAAACTTCGCATAAGACCCAAGGGCAGTGACGGCGGTCATCGCGGTATGCGTGATATAATCGAACTTTGCGGAACCGACAAAATTGTCCGCATTAAAATCGGAGTGGGTTCAAAACCGCATCCCGAATACGATATGAAAGATTGGGTGCTGAGCAGATTCGGCACCGAGGATAAAAAACTTATGGAAAGTGCACTCGACCGGGCGGCAGATGCCGTGGCAGAGATAATATCGAAAGGCGCCGCTTCGGCGATGAATAAATTTAACGGATGAAATACTTAACCGATATATTGGCACGCGACGGTGATTACACACGGCTTTTCGAAGCGGTTGAAAGCGGGCGACTGCCGCTTGCCGCAAGCGGTCTGTCACAGATACACAAGGCGGCTGTTACGGCAACGCTTTGCCGACAACGAAAAAACAAGTCGCTTATTATTACGCATGATGAAGCCACTGCGGTTGGAATACGCGACGACCTTGCGGCACTCGGTATGAGCGTGGCACATCTGCCGTCGCGCGATTACAATCTTACCCGACTTTCCGGGTATTCAAGAGAATATGAGCACCTTCGTGCGGATACCCTGTCGGGACTTCTTGACGGGGCTTTTGATATGCTTGTTTTATCTCTGGATTCCTGTCTACAGTACACCGTTCCACCCGATGTTTTGCGCAGATACCGTTTTGAAATAACCGTCGGGAACACGGTTGACACGGGCAAACTTTCCGAAACACTTGTCAGCGCGGGATATACCAGATGTGAACTTACAGAGGGTAAGGGTCAGTTTTCGTTGCGCGGCGGGATAATCGATATTTTTCCGACGGGACTTAATTCTCCGGTGAGAATCGAACTGTGGGGGGATGAGGTTGACAGTATCAGCTTTTTTGACCCTTTGACCCAGCGCCGTACCGATTCTCTTGAAACACTTAATGTGGGACCTGCGTGTGAACTTCCCTTTGAAAGGGAAAGCTTGCGGGCAAAACTTTGTGAATATCTCAAAACGGATAAAAAAATGACCGATTCTCAGCGCACCGAAATTCAACGTGATATTGATGCGCTTGAAAGCGGGCTTAATCTTTGTGCGGATCCGTATATTCCGTTGCTGTACGAAAAGGCGGGTACGGTATTTGATTATATGCCTAATGCCGATGTTACGGTTTGCGAATCTTCCAATATTGCCGAACGGTTTAAAAGTGTTTTGTGGCAACAGTCGGAAGATGTTAAAAATTTGCTTGAAAACGGTATGCTCTCACCGAAAACCGCAAAACTTTGGATTGATAAAGCAGAGTTTTACTCCGCCGTTCAAAACGCGGTTTTTCTTGAAAATTTTCCGCGCTCGCTCTACGAAAATCAGCCGCGCGAACTTATAAATTTTGAATGGAAGCGTTCTACACCGTGGGGCGGCGATGTCGGTGTGCTCTGTGAAGATATTTCTTACATCACGGCACAGGGCGGCAACGCCGTGATTCTTGCCGGTGAAAACAGGGCGGCGCAGGTGCTTTGCCGTGAACTGTGCGAAAAGGGAATCCATGCGGTTTTTGTCGAAAATCCCGATGTCACCGTTTCGGGACGTGTTTATGTCACCACGGGCGGTCTTTCGGGCGGCATTGAGATTCCCACACTTAAATTTTTGCTTATAACCCACCGTTTTATAGCGGCAGACCGAAAAACGAGTAAAAAAAGACCGAAAAATTCCAAAGAAATCGGTTCGCTTGACGAACTCAAACGCGGTGACTATGTTGTTCACGCCTCACACGGTATAGGCATTTTTGACGGAATAAACCGCATTTCAAACGACGGAATCACCAAAGATTATTTGAAAATCAGATACAAGGGTACAGATGTTTTGTATGTGCCGGTTACCCAACTTGATTTGGTTTCAAAATACATCGGTGCCGCAACCGAGGAGGGTGGCATAAAACTCAACCGACTGGGCGGCGCCGACTGGCAACGCACCCGCAGCCGTGTACGCGCGGCAGTAAAGGATATGGCAAAGCAACTTACCGCGCTTTATGCCAAGCGAATGTCAACCAAGGGATATGCTTTTTCACCCGATACCGACCTGCAAAACAGCTTTGAACGCCGATTTGAATATGAGGAAACCGATGACCAGTTGCGCTGTATAAATGAAATTAAGCACGATATGGAACGCGATATTCCGATGGACCGTTTGCTTTGCGGAGATGTCGGATTCGGCAAAACAGAGGTTGCTCTGCGCGCCGCGTTTAAGTGTATAAGCGAGGGCAAGCAGTGCGCCCTGCTTGTGCCGACAACCATACTTGCAATGCAACATTTTAACACGGTTATGCGCCGCTTCGGTGATATGCCCGTCACCGTAAAGTTGCTGTCGCGCTTTGTTTCGTCGAAACAGCAGGAAAAAATTATTTCCGACCTTAAACACGGCAGGGTTGATATGGTAATAGGCACCCACCGTATGATATCTAAGGATGTTGCGTTTAAAGATATAGGTCTTGTGATTATTGACGAGGAACAGCGTTTCGGTGTCGCTCAAAAAGAGCGTCTCAAAGAACTCTATCCCTCGGTTGATATACTTACACTCAGTGCAACACCAATACCGCGAACGCTTAATATGGCAATGTCGGGACTTCGTGATATGTCTACCATAGATGAAGCGCCTTCCGACCGACACCCCGTTCAGACCTATGTTTTAGAGCAGAATGACGGTGTTTTGACCGATGCCATAAACAAAGAAATCCGCCGTGGCGGTCAGGTGTATTATCTGCACAACCGCGTTGAATCGATTTTCGGGGTTGCTTCACGCATTTCGGAACGCGTACCCGATGCCCGCATAGGTGTTGCTCACGGCAAAATGACCGAGGACGAGTTGAGCGAGGTCTGGCGCCGACTTATTGACCACGAAATCGATGTTTTGGTTTGCACAACCATTATAGAAACCGGTGTTGACGTTCCCAATGCAAATACGCTCATAATCGAAAACGCCGACCGTATGGGACTTTCGCAACTGCATCAGCTTCGCGGTAGGGTAGGGCGCTCTCCGCGACGGGCATATGCCTATTTTTGCTTTTCGCGAGGCAGGCAGTTGTCGGATGTGGCGGCAAAGCGGCTTGAGGCTATACGTGAATTCACCGAGTTCGGTTCTGGATTTAAAATTGCACTTCGTGACCTTGAAATAAGGGGAGCCGGCAGTATTTTGGGCGGCGAACAGCACGGAAATATGGAAGCCGTCGGTTATGATATGTATCTCAAACTGCTTGCTGACGCCGTGCGCGAGGAAAACGGCGAACAGACCAAAGAAGAAGCCGCCTGTACCGTTGACCTCAATATATCGGCTCATATTCCCGAAAATTATATTGAATCGCTTTCGGCACGGCTCGGTATTTACAAGCGTATTGCCGATATTGAAAACGGGGAAGATGTAAGCGACGTTATCGATGAACTTTGCGACCGTTTCGGTGAACCGCCAACGGCTGTAATGGGACTTATTGATATTGCATTGTTAAGAAATCGGGCGGCGGCGGCCGGTATTCACGAGATAACCGGTACCGCAAATACCGTGGTTTTGCATACCGTTGCTATCAGTCCCGAAACCGTCAAAAAACTTTCCGACGGTTTCGGCGGTCGCTTTACACTTGCAACCAGCGGTGATCCTGCATATATAATTCGTACATCTGCAGGAGAAAAAAACGCGACGGTGGTATCACAGCTTGTTAAATTCTTATAAATTTTGTTAATAATTTTTTAGTGGACTTTTTTTGCGATGTATAGTATAATTATAGAAAATGTTTGCTTGCCGCAAGGCACAGGAGGAATAATCAATGAATTTTATTAAAAAGATTGCCGCCGTCATACTTGCCGTTATGATGGTAATGTCGGTTGCGGCGTGCCACCCGAAGAATGAGATTGCCGTTACGGTTGACGGGGTTGAATTTACATCCGCATACTATATGTGTGCGCTTATTTTTGCCGACAGCGAGGCGCGTTCCAAGGTTGACGAACAGCTTGCCGAAAAATCCGATGACAAAGAAACAACAACGTCTTCAACAGATGTTGATTACTACAAACAGAAAATCGACAAAAAGAATTTTGTCGATTGGGTTGAAGACAGAGCAATCGAAAACTTAAGGCAGATCGCCGCATATAAAATCAAGTGCGAGGAAAACAAGGTTGAGATTGAAGAAGACGTTATGAACTATGCCGAACAGTATGCTTCTTATTACTGGTCGAGTTACGGTTATTCTTCTCTGCTTGAACCTAACGGTATAAGCGAAGCAACCTACAAAAAGTATATGGTTGACACCTATTATTCCAGCGCATATTTTGAGCATATTTACGGTGAGGGCGGCGAAAAAGAAATTTCCGCCGATGAGGTTAACGGCACCTTGCTCGAAAATTATTTGATTGCCAATATGATTGATGTAAGCACAAGCTCTATGGAAGACGATGAAAAGACATCCACCAAAGAAAAACTTGACGGTTATGTAACCGCACTTACAGCCGGCACCAAGTCATTTGAAGAGGTTTATCACGAGTATTACGGAACCGACCCCGAAGAGGAGCATACCGATGAGGAAACCGAAGAGGGCGAAGCACCGCTTGACAGTCATGCATCCATACTCGGCAGTGAAGATACATCGTCATATGCCTCGGATTATTTTGAAACTGCAAAGGCAATGACCGTCGGTGAAGTTAAACTTGTTGAAAAAGAGGACAAAAGCGGCTATGTACTGCTTGTGAAACAGGATATTTCCGCAGACCCCTATTATGCAAACAACCTTGACCTTGCTGTCAGAAACCTCTTGAAAGGCGAAGAGTTTGAAGAGGAAATGAAATTATATGCAAAAGACCTTAAAACCGATATAA
>CAZGRC010000050.1:0-7347 GCA_964528125.1 uncultured Ruminococcus sp. | reverse complement strand
GCGGATGCACTTCATATTAACGGAATTTATTCGGTTTGCAACGAAAACGGAAGAATCAGCTTGCCGCAAAAAATGACCGGTACGGCGAGTGACGGGATTTTTAAAATCAAAAAACAGGAAAACAAGGGAGAAAAAACCTATTTTAAGGTTGAAATTCGCACCTCGGTTAACGATTTGTTTACAAACGGAGAAAAAGTTAATAATTTGTTATTAAAAAATTCGCTTGACTGTGATAAAATTATAGGACAATTGGTTGTGCGAACACGGCAGTCGGGCGACAGTATCCGACTTAAAAACAAAAATTGTACCAAAACGCTTAAAAAGCTGTACACCGAATACCGAATACCGCTTGAAAAAAGGGAAAACAATCCTGTTGTTGCGGATGATGTCGGGGTTGTTTGGATAAACGGTATAGGCGTTGCGGAAAGATGCGCAACCGATGCTTTGACAAAGCGTGTTTTTAAAATCAATGTTGAAGAGGAGAAGGGGACAATATGAATCTTATGGACGATGTGGCGGAGGTTCTTATAACCGAGGAGGAACTGAAACGGATATGTCATGATTTGGGACAGCGCATATCGCGGGATTACGAGGGTAAAAAATTGCTTCTTGTAAGTGTTTTAAAGGGTGCGGTTGTCTTTATGTCCGACCTGCTTAAAGAAATAACCTGTGATTGCCGTATCGATTTTATGGCAGTATCTTCTTACAGCGGCACAAAAACCACGGGTGTTGTTAAGTTTAAAAAGGATCTTGATATAGATCCGGACGGTTGCGACATACTTCTTGTTGAAGATATTCTCGACTCGGGCATAACGCTTTCCTATCTCAAGGGTGTTTTGGAAGCGAGAAATGCCGCCAGCATAAAAATATGCACACTGCTTGACAAGCCCGAAAACCGCAGATCGGATATCAAAGCCGACTATGTCGGCAAGGTTATTCCCGATGCGTTTGTTATCGGTTACGGGCTTGATTATGATGAAAAATACCGCAATCTGCCGTTTGTCGGGATACTTTCCCCAAAGGTATACGGCGGCGAAGAATAATAAAACAAATTTAAACCCCAACAGGGGAAAGGAGAACCGTTTTTGAAAAAGAATCTTAAAAATGTTTTGCTTTACATCGGAATACCGATTGTGCTTATACTTTCGGTGGTGTTTGTATCGCAAATCACCAAAACCGCAGAAAACAAGCAGTATTGTGAAATTGTCGAACTTATAAAGGATAACAAGATATCCGAATTCAAGTTAAACCTTTACAGCGGCGATCTCACCTATGTTTTGCGTGAAGAACCCGACAAGAAACAGCGCTATACCGTGGCAGATGCATCGATTTTTTATAACGATATAAGCGAATTTGTTCTTGAATACAACGAAAAAGCCGTAAGTGACGAGCAAAAAATCAAATACGATTACGAAAGCGGCGGCGAAGCTTCATGGCTTATGAGTATGCTTCCCACACTGCTTTTAGTGGTTGTTATGGTTGTGTTCTGGATAATCATTATGCGCCGTATGAACGCATCTATGGGCACGGATAAGACGATGGGCTTCGGCAAAGCCAAGGTTAAAAAGGCGGACGGCAAAAAGAAAACCACATTTGCCGACGTTGCCGGCGCCGACGAAGAAAAGGAAGAAATGGAAGAAATCGTTGACTTTCTCAAAGACCCCAAAAAGTTTAACGAACTCGGTGCGAGAATCCCCAAAGGTGTCTTGCTGGTAGGACCTCCGGGAACGGGTAAAACATTGCTCGCGCGTGCTGTTGCAGGTGAAGCGGGAGTGCCGTTTTTCTCGATTTCAGGCTCGGACTTTGTTGAAATGTTTGTCGGTGTGGGTGCTTCGCGTGTACGGGACCTGTTTGGTGAAGCCAAGAAAAACGCCCCTGCCATTGTGTTTATCGACGAAATCGATGCAGTAGGTCGCCAGCGCGGTGCGGGTCTCGGCGGAGGTCACGACGAACGTGAGCAAACCCTCAACCAACTGTTGGTTGAAATGGACGGTTTCGGTGCAAACGAAGGTGTTATCGTAATGGCGGCAACCAACCGCCCCGACATTCTTGACAGGGCACTGTTGCGCCCCGGACGTTTTGACCGTCAGATTACCGTAAATTATCCCGATGTTAAGGGAAGAGAAGAAATACTCAAGGTTCATTCGCGCGGAAAGCCGCTCGGTCCGGATGTGAATCTTGCCACCATTGCAAAATCAACTTCCGGTTTCACGGGTGCCGATCTTGAAAATCTGCTTAACGAAGCGGCGCTTCTTGCAGTACGCCATAAGAAAAAAGCGATTACACAGGAAGAAATCGAAGAAGCGACCATTAAGGTTGTTATGGGCGCCGAAAAGAAATCCCATATTGTTAAGGATAAAGACAAAATGGTTACCGCTTATCACGAAGCGGGACACGCGGTTGTTTCTTATTTCCTGCCTACACAGGATCCGGTTCATCAGATATCCATTATCCGTCGCGGTATGGCGGCAGGATATACAATGTATCTGCCGACCGAAGAAAAGGGTCATACCTCTAAAAATCAGATTGCAGAGCAAATCTGTTCCCTTTTGGGAGGTCGTGCTGCCGAGCAACTTACACAAGACGATGTCTGCACGGGCGCTTCCAACGATATAGAGCGCGCAACCGATCTTGCACGCAAGATGGTTACCAAGTTCGGTATGAGTGATAAACTCGGACTTGTGACCTACGGCACGGATAATAATGAGGTTTTCCTCGGACGCGATTTCTCGTCCACACCGAATTATTCCGAAAAAACTGCTGCGATTATTGATGAAGAAATTGAAAATGTTGTTATGATGCAATATAAAAAGGCACTTGAACTTTTGGAAAATGCAATGCCCAAACTTCACGAAGTTGCAAAGGTTCTCTTTGAACGCGAAAAGATTTCGGGTGAAGAATTTATTGCCATTATGCAGGCAGAGTAAGGAAAGACACTTAACAAACGACTACATTCGTGCTTTAATATCATTTGATTAAAGCATCAATGTAAATAAGAAACAATATACAAATTGCCACAAAGCCGGATGAGCGTAGAACTCATTCGGCTTTGTGATAAATAAAATATGAGATGATGAAGATAATATTCCTTAATTGTATCACGATTCTCTCGAAAAACCGAAATATTAAGGGAATATTTGAATAAAAAATTTACTATTTCCTTACTTGCGGTTATAATATAAGGGAAAGAAAAGAGGGTTAAGGGAATGAGACCTTTTAATTATTCTATTATTCAAAGATTAACCGAAACGTGAGGGTAAAGGCAAATTAACTTGCCATATCAGATTGAAATAATAACATTATGCTTACGGAAACTTTTATGGGAAAACAAATGAATTTAATGATGAAAGGGTTATTATGATATATCTTATAATCGCAAAGATGGATATGAAGCATTATTTGTGACACGGTTTTTAAAAAATATATAAAGCACAAAAGCGGTAATTGATTTTTTAAATGGAATCTCAAATTACTGCTTTTGTGCTTTTTTACAGGGGAATTTAAGTTACAATGACACTGCGGGGATTGAAATTTTGCAGTCAAGGCGTCGAATTCACTTTTGATTCGGCGTTTTTTTTGAAGTCTTTGCGTATTCTTTCGGTGACATACCTGTAGCTTTTTTGAAGATTCGGCTGAAATAGAGCGGGTCGGTATAGCCCACGGCAAAGGAAATTTCTTTAACCGATTCTTTTGAAGAAATAAGCAATTTTTTTGCCACATCAAGCCTGATTGCGGTAATGTATTTTTGCGGTGTTGTGCCTGTGATTTTGGTGAAAGAGTGTTGAAAATCCGAAAGGCTTATTCCGCACAGTTCGGCATAGTGTTCAAGTTTGTGGTTTTTGTCGAAATTGATGGTCATTTCTTTAAGCGCGGGATATATTTTCTTTTCTCTTGTAATATCGGGCGGATTGGATAGGGGGTTGAATATTTCGGAAAAACGGCTGAGCAAATCAAAAAACAAACCGTTTGCTTTCAAAATACTGCTGTTTGAATTAAGCGAGTGTTGAAGATATATATCGGTGAAAATTTCCCAAAGTTCCTGAGAAACACCCAGATTGTAAATGCCGGTCTCTCTGAGCCCGCCGTCGCAGAGCATTTCTTCGGAGGCGCTGCCTGTAAAGTGCATCCAGAAATGTGTTGAATGGATTTGGAAACCGAAATGAAGCGGTGCCCCCGGCTTCAGCAGCAAAACTTCTCCCGGAGAGAGGGGATGCTTTATGCCGTTGATTTCCGCCCAGCCTGAGCCTTCCAGGACATAAAGCAACATATAATCCACACGCGCTTCTCGCATAGAAACGGTGCTTTTGTTGTTAATAACGCGTATGGCGCCGCAGTTGTTGATTTGAAAATATTTTTCGGAAAAGTAGTTGCAATCCGAGTGGTTGCTGGCATAGGCATAGCTGAAATTTGCTACAGACATAACGTTGGTTCCTTTCTTTCGGTTTAAGGCAATATTCATAAATAAATTACAACAAAAGCATTTAAATAATAAATTGTTCTGTCAATTTGGGGTCTGATTATTAAAACTTGGAACAAATTGCCTTTTAATTTGCGCGATTGTCCATATCTTAGATATGATAATCCATTGTAAATTTAGTAGTGAAGTTTTATAATAAAAATGAAAATCAGCCACCTCGAACTATCATAATAAACAAAATCGGGGGGGGGGTACGCACTATTTTGCCGATATCGGTTACTTAAATTATAAACAGTTGTTTTTAATTTGTCAATATTTGACGTTGCTTTTCGACTCGGTGGGACATAGGAGTCGAAAAAAATAAATATAAAAACGCAACTAAAGTGAGGTGAAAAAGGGGAAACGTAATTTTCGGTTTGTTGTTTTCAGCATAACATTTTTTTGAAAGGATGAATCACAATGAAAAGATTCAAAGGTTTATTATCTGTTTTACTCAGTGTGGGCATTGTTTTGGGGTGTATGCCGTTTGCCGCAACAGCCGCCGATGCGCCGACGGAAGACAAGGTTTACACGATTTTCAGACCTAATTTTACAAAGCTCGGCGGTTCTGGTATTGATGTTACCGCAAGTACTAGTAGTTTAACCTCAAAGAGTACGGTTAAAACCGCCGATGAAGACGGGTATTATTATTACACCTTTACCCAGGAATATGCCAAGGGCGACTCCATTTATAGCAACCCCTCGTTGATGAAGAGCGGCGAAAGCAATAACAGCACCGGTCTTAATTGGATCGGTAAAGCCGATGTTTTAGAAAAGCTTTCGGGCATTGTGGATTTCAGTGCGGATTTTCGAATTACTCAAACAGGAGCTACGGTATCAAGAGTTACTGCATACGCAGACGGATACGATGCATCCGCTTCTCAGAAGAAAACCGGTTGGCTTAATAGCCCGCTCACTCAATTTAACGACTGGAATGCGGTTGTCAATGAAAACACAACACTAACCAATTTTTACAGTGGAATTTTGGGATTTGAGATAGATTATCCGTGGAACAATGAAGGTAAAGTACCTAATGACGTTACTTTTAAAGTCGATATTCGCAATATTAAACTCACTCTTAAGGAAAGTGACCGTGCCGCAGTTAATGAGGCACTTAAAGACGTGGAAGATTGGAATTTTGACAAACTGATAGCAACATATCTTGACAAGGAGGACGAAAAGGTTCTCGGTGAAGATAAGGTTATTTACAAGGCAAATCCCACGAGGGTGGGAACGATCGGAACAGAAGCGACCGTTTCGATTGATCAGGGTTCAAGCAAAAACCCCGTTTACATCGCATCCGACGGTGACGGCGCATATTTCACTTATACAGATGAATATGAAAACAAAGATCAATGGAATAGACGTCATTATTTTAATATGGGTTATGACAATAAATATGACGGGTTGAGCTGGACTGATTCGAACAAAGGTGTATTGGGAAAATTGCAGGGCAAAGTCTCCGTTTCGTTAAAACTCAGGATAACAGCCACGGCAACAAGCGGCGGTGCTCCGACAAGCGGAAATGTAAGGTTTAATTTCTGTTATTCGGGAACAAACCAGGTTACAAAAAATGCATTGGGTTGTGCAGAAGTAAAATTTACGGGTGAGTGGATTGAAGCCAAATTCACACCGAGCGAGGCAGTTGATTCGTTCTATTCCGGATATGCCGCAATCTGGGCAGAACCCAATGTGTTTAACGGAACGCTTAAAGTTGATATTAAGGACATTAAAATGACCGTTAATACAGCCGATAAAACCGCGATTGACACCGCTTTGGCAGGCACCGATTATTCGTTTGACACGCTCACTGCAACCTTTGCGGATTCCGGATTGGAAAATCCCGACGAAAACAGTGCGGACACCGCCGTTATTTGGTATGCAAATCCCGATAAAATCACCAAAGAAAACAACGGTGATGTTTCGGCAGCACTGCAAGACGACAGCAATATCAAAAACTATTACACTAATAAAGCATACAAAGCGTATGACGAGGACGGGGTTTATTACACAACCGCAATACCGATTGAAGGCAGCGGCGGTGACGGTGCTTCGTCAACCTTTAAAACGGGTTATGAGTATACTCAAAGCGAGGGTTACGGTTGGCTTAACAATAAAGATGTGCTTGAAGCACTTTCGCCGTATATTTATCTTTCGACCCTTTACCGTGTTTCGGGAACCGCCCCGTCAAGCGGTACCGCTCAGTTATATATAAACGGAACCAACGGTTGGTCAAAAGAATGGGGTGTCGGTGTTCCAATAAGCCAATACGGCAGCTGGTTGCAATATTCTTTAAAGCCTACCGGAATGAACCTTGTAAACGGCTGGTATGAAACAAATATATCCGTAAACATATACAAATTGCAAGGCGGACTCACCGGCAATTACAAGGTCGATATAAGGGATCTTCGCTGGGAACTTAAAGCCGCTGACAGGGTTTATATCAATAAAGCGCTGTCCGAGATAGATGGCATTGATGAGATTGATAACTTCACAAAAGATGTTACGGTCGCGACCGATGTCAACGGTTATAAGGATTATTATTCGCTGATTACAGAACCCACCGTCAAGGCAAACAACGTTGCATTTGACGTGGACGATGACGGCGAAACAACACTTATTGACCTGATACGTTTAAAGAAGTATGAAGCCGAAATTATTTACGAACTCGGCCATGTTGTGTTTGACCGTGCGGATTCAAATGCCGACGGTTACATTGATGCAACGGATATCGTTGCTTGCAGAAAGAAACTGTTGGGCTTTTAACTGACGGTTTTGAAATTAAAATTTAAATGAGCAAGCGTTAATCCTATGGGTTTGCAAACCCATAGGATTAACGCGGGATAATAAGGTATTTATTTCACTTCAAAGATAAAAAAACACTTTTTATC
>CAZGRC010000049.1:0-7469 GCA_964528125.1 uncultured Ruminococcus sp. | reverse complement strand
CTTTAAGAAGATGTTCCTCAACGATTTCTTTTACATCTTCGGGGGTGACACGGCTGTAGAAGGTGCCCTCCGGATAGATGATAACAACGGGACCGAGGGCGCAAAGACCGAAACAACCTGTTTGAACAAGTTTAATTTCCTCGGTAAGACCGTTAGCGGCAATGTTTTCTTCGAAAGCCTTCTCAATAAGACCGCTTCCAGAAGAGGTACATCCCGTACCGCCGCAGATAAGAACATGTGAACGAATCATAAATTTACCTCCAAATATGCCTTATTATTCCTTAACGGTGTAGTCTGTGACGACCTTGCCGCCCTTAAGATGCTTTTCGGCAACTTCCTTAGCCTTTTCGGCAGTCATCTTTACATAAGTGACCTTTTCTTTGCCCGCCTCATAAACCTCAACAATGGGTTCATACTGGCAGAGACCGACACAACCCGTTTGTGAAACGGTAACCTTATCGGCAAGACCGCCCTCGTTTACGGCTTCGACAAAAGCGTTGAGTACGGGACGTGCGCCCGCCGAGATACCGCAGGTAGCCATACCTACGACAACGCGGATTTCACCGGTGCCTTCGCGAAGAATGACCTTGTCTTTCATTTTGTCTTTGATTGCTTGCAGTTCAGCCAATGATTTCATATATTTCTTCCTTTCATAGATATACTTATTTTATTCGATTTCGAAATACTGTTCGTTTAGGTATTCCGAAATCCATTTTATAACTTCGTAACTGTTAAGGGGAACGCCCTCAAGTATGTTTCGCAGTTCGCGTGTGTCAAGTGACACGGTGCCGTTTTCTCTTTTGTGCAAAAACAGAAAATCGGAGCAGGGATGACCCTGTATCAGTGTAGTCAAGGTGGCGGTTATATCACCGAGGGGTGTAAAATCGATACTTGACATATCAAACACCGCTTTTACGGTTGTGCCGTGGCCTTCGGGAAAATCAGCCGCCGTTTTGGAAACAATCTCAATAAATCCGCCGGTCTGTTCTGCCGCAAGTTTTAAAAGCGGAAGTCCGAGACCGACCTTGCGGGTGGTTCGTGTTGTGCAAAACGGGTCGGTGACAGTGCGCACCATTTCCTGCGACATACCGCAACCGTTATCCTTAATTGTGAGGGTGAGCATATTGCCGTTTTCACAAAGTGTGATTTCGGTAAGCGCAGAACCCGCTTTGAGAGAATTTTCCGCAATATCGAGAATGTTGAGAGAAAGTTCTTTCAATTAAATATCACCTCAAAAACTCAAAGAGTTTTTTTCGCACAGAGTTTGCAACGTCGGGTGAGCAGTCCAGTTCAAAGAATTCGTGTGCATCACGCAAATCGGTAAGACAGTGGGCATCGGAGCCGGTGATGATGCGCTTATCGGCGGGAACCTTTATACCGCGGTATTCTTCGACCTTTTCGGGATTGTGAATTTCGGCACAGGAAAAATACGGGGTTTCGGGAAAGGCACCGAGCACCGCTATCGCACCGTTTGACGGGCGATCAACGTGTGCGGGATAACATATTCCGCCGAACTTTGCAACTTCGCGCGGAACATCCTCAAGCGAGAGTGCCGTTGCAAACGAAAGCAAGGAATCCTCTGTACCGATGATATTGTCCTCACCGTCGGTTATCAACTGTTCACCGAAAATGTCGGGTCGGTTTTTTATGGGCATACGCTTATTTTCAAGTGCCCTGTCAAATTCAAGCGCGCCTTCAAGTGTTTCAAAAAGGCAGACCACATGGATATCTTCCGAAGTGGTGAGTTCCGTACCCGCTATCGGGATTATACCGTACCGCGCGGCGGCGGTAAAAAAAGCGGGGCAGTTCTTGGCGCTGTTATGGTCGGTAAGTGCCGCAATATTAAGTCCGCAAAGACTTGCCATACCCGCAAGATTATTCGGGGTATTGTCATTGTCAGCACAGGGCGACAGACAGGAATGCATATGCATATCGTAGAAAAAGCGTGACATCAGATAAACTCCGATATAAGAAGCGCAGTTTCAAAGGACGGTCTTTCGCTTGAAAGAATGTTAACGCCCTTATCAATGGCGGTTTTGATGATGTTTTCATCAAATTCTGCAGATTCCGCCGCAATAACACAGGCAGTATCCGCAAGGGAAGCCACGGCAATCACATTTATGTTTGACATTATTGTGATCCAGACGTTGCCCTCGCTCGCGCGCCCCATTACCCAACTCAGCAGGTCGCCCATATAGGCACCTTTTATTTCCCTTTCCGGCACAGGCAATGCAAGGGGCTTAAAACCGCACTGTTCGGACAGTTCTTTTACGGTCATTTTCAGTCCTCCTTGTGTGCTTTTCGGCACTTGCCGCGATCGATAAGACATTCGCCGGCACAGGCCTGTCTTTTGACAACGTCCTCCGCAAAAGCGCGGCAGGTGGGCGCACCGCAGGCACCGCAGTCAAAACCGGGCAGGGTGTCTTTAAGTTTTTGTATATCCGCCATCATACGCATAGACTCTGCCATACTTTCACTTAGGCGTGATATGGGGTGATATTCGGGAAGTTCATTAAAAATGTATTCATCCGGTATGTACTGTCCTTCTTCTTTGGAGAGGAAGTTTTGCGATACCGGAAGATACCGGCGCAAACTTTGAAGTCGCGCCTTGGCGATAAAGGGATTTTGCATGGTCAGCACTCCTCCGACGCAACCGCCCGTACAGGCGTTGAGTTCAATAAACTCAAGCGGGGGAATATTGCCGTTTTCAATCTGATCCAGCACCTTTATGACATTGTCAATGCCGTCGGCGGCAAGATAATTTTCGTTAAAAATCGCAGTTGCTTCGCCGCCGGAACTTGCCCAGCCGATTCCTATCATACCGGATTCGCAAAGCGAACTGATGTTTTCATCATCATGCTTCATTTCGTTTATAAGCATAAAGTAGACATCGCTTATTGAAACCACTTCGTCAACCATACTTTTATAACCGGCAAATCCGTTTTTAACGTAACTGGCTTTGGCGGGACACGGAGAAATGAAACAAACTCCGATATCGTCATCCGAAAATTCGGGATGCTGACTTTTCGCACGCTCTTTCGCAAGCCTTGCCGCAACTTCCATTGGGGGAAGCATATGAATTATATGGTCGTTAAGATAGGGGAAACGAAGCCCGATGAGCCTTACCACAACGGGGCAGGCGGAACTTATAACAGGCTTTTTAATACCCTCGGTTTTAAGATAAAGTCTGGTATAAGCCGAGACCAGTTCTGCCGCTTTTGAAACTTCAAAAACATCGTCAAAACCGATTTTAAGAAGTCCGTCAAGCACAAAATCCACATCATCAAGATTATCGAATTGCCCATAAAGGCTGGGGGCGGGAAGTGCTATTTTCCAATTGAATCTGTCCATAGATTCAATTTTGCTGCACACCGCTTTTTTTGCTTTGTGCGGGCAAACCCGTATACATTCACCGCAATCGATGCACCGTTCTTGGTTGATAACCGCGTGACCGTCGCGTATGCGTATTGCCTCGGTAGGGCAATGGCGCAAACAGGTTGTACAGCCGGTGCATTTTTCGCTGTCTAAAAGAACCGAATGTTCATAGATATTCATTATCCGTCACCACCGGTCGGATATTATTTGATATTGATCCGCATCGTTATTTTAGTGCCTACCCCTACTTTCGAGGTTATGTTCATATCGTCGCTGTACCGCTTCATATTCGGCAGACCCATTCCCGCGCCGAATCCGAGCGAGCGTATGGTGTCCGATGCAGTGGAAAATCCCTCCTGCATGGCCTGTTCTATATTTTTGATGCCGGGTCCTTTATCTTCAAGGATGATTTCAATGCAATCCTCATACACCATAACGTCGGCAACGCCGCCGCCTGCATGGATTACCATATTGATTTCACCCTCGTACATAGCAATGGAAACACGCCTTATTGTTTCGGGAGAAATTCCCAACTGCCGCAGATTTTTTTTAACCGTAACCGAGGCCTGACCTGCGGAGGTAAAGTCGTCTCCGTCAACATCAAAGTGAAAAACCAGCGCTTCGCTCATGTCTTCACCCTGTTGCCCACAAGCCCGTTGGTATAAAGTATGCCGCAGGCATCGTAAAGACGCTTTTCGGTTGACATAACGACGATACCGCTTTCGCGAGCAAGTTCGAGCATTTCTTCGCTCGGTTCCTTTGAACGCACAAAAACGATACATACCATATCCATCATTTCGGCCGTGCGAATAACCTGCGGATTAACAAGACCCGTAAGAAGCACCGCCTGATCCTTAACATATGCCAAAACATCACTCATAAGGTCACTTCCGCAGGCAGAATAAACGTGTCTGCCGAGATTTTCCTCACAACAGAGCACCTCTGCGTTAAGAAGTTCCTTGATTGTACATATTTTCATAAGGCCATTTCCTTTTTTATAAAAGTTTAAAAACGGTTGTTATCAGTCGGCGTATTTCGCAAGAATATCATCAACGTCGTCTGCTGTGAGACGGCCGTAAACATCCTCATTAACGGTGAGAACCGGTGCAAGACCGCAAGCGCCTATGCAACGACAGGCGGTAAGCGAAAATTTTCCGTCGGGTGTGCATTCGTCGGCACCGATACCGAGTTTTTCGGAAAGCTTGTCGAAAATTTCTCCCGCACCTTTAACATAGCAGGCAGTACCGAGACATACCGAGATGTTGTATTTGCCCTTGGGTGAAAGCGAAAACTGTGCATAGAAGGTTGCAACACCGTAAACCTTCTCAAGCGGAACATCCATACCTTCTGCGATCACGGTTTGAACCTCGATCGGCAGATAGCCGTAGATGTCCTGTGCCTTTTGCATTACGGTCATAAGATTGCTCTTATCATCGCAGTGCTCGGCAATGACCTGCTGAAGCTGTGCTTCCTGTTCGACAGTGCCTTTAAAAGGAAGCGTGCTTATCTTCTTTTTCATTAACAAATTCCTCCTTGTTATGAATAACGCGGCAAACACCGCAAAATATTTGCGTGACAGTGACAAAATCCGACAGTACACGCATATACTGTAAGTATAACATAAAAAAATGTTTTTGCAAAGGTTTTTTATTATAATATTTAAAAAAATTGATAAACTTTACAAAAAACACATTATAAAACCGTTTTTTCGACTTTAAAATGTGTTTTTTGCTTCTTTTTAAACGCTTATTAAACTGTTTACTTCTTTTTCTTTCCGCTGAATATTGAATTGAGAATCGCGGTAACGGCAACGATAACGCCTATCACAACAAAAATTATAGCCATTCCTTTGCCCATATAAGAAAGGTTTTCAACAAAAGCCATAGGTTCAAATTTTGCAAACATAATCAAACCTCCAGTTAACCGATGTGTGGGAAGAAGGAAAGTATCAAACCGCCCGCAATAACCGATGCAATCTGACCCGAAACATTAACGCCTATCGAATGCATAAGCAGGAAGTTTTGCGGGTCTTCGGCAAGTCCCAATTTGTGAACCACACGTCCCGACATCGGGAATGCGGATATGCCCGCGGCACCGATCATCGGGTTTATCTTTTTGTCCTTTTTGAGGAAGAGGTTTATAAACTTTGCAAACAAAACTCCTCCTGCGGTATCAAAGATAAAGGCAAAGAGTCCGAGTCCGAGTATAAGCAGGGTTTTCGGCTGCAGGAATTTGTCAGCCTCCATTTGGCAGGCGATTGTCAGACCGAGGAAAATTGTCACAAGATTTGCAAGAACATTCTGTGCCGTTTCCGAAAGGGAATTAAGCACACCGCATTCTCTGATAAGGTTTCCGAACATTAAAAATCCGATAAGCGCTACCGAATCGGGGGCAACAACGCCTGCAATTACGGTTATAATGATGGGGAAAAGTATCTTTGTGAGTTTGGAAACGTTTTTCGGCTGATACGGCATACGGATAAGCCGCTCTTTCTTGGTGGTAAGAAGTTTGATGACGGGAGGCTGGATTATCGGAACAAGCGCCATATATGAATAAGCCGCGACCATTATTGCACCGGTGATATCGTTATCGGAACCGAGCAGCGTATTTGCAACAACGATTGCCGTGGGGCCGTCGGCTGCGCCGATTATACCGATGGATGCCGCTTCGTTTGTGGTGAAGAACATTGAAGCAAGGCAGAATGTGAAAAATATTCCGAACTGTGCCGCCGCCCCGAAAAACATCAGTTTCGGGTTTGAAAGCACGGGACCGAAATCGATCATCGCACCTATACCGATGAATAAAATAAGCGGGAAGAGTTCATTTGCGATACCGGCATTAAACAGGGTTGTAAGTGCGCCCTTTTCACCGATGGCACCCGAAAGCGGGATGTTCACGAGAATGGTACCGAAGCCGAGCGGCAAGAGCAGGGTGGGTTCCATCTCCTTTTTGATGGCGAGGAATATCAGCAATCCGCCGATTATCCACATTATTACGGTTTTAAGTTCGAAGTTCATAAAACCGTCGAGCGGCAGGTCAAGACCGACAAAAAAGTCAACAATCTTTTCCAAAAAAATTCTCCTTTCAAGCAGTGCGGCAAAAAAATAAACTTTCACCGCATATATAATGCAGTAAAAGTCTTGTCAATTATTGCAACAGCGGGTTTAAAACCGTATTGACGCCGTTACAACGGCATTCGCATATATTCCGTGCAAACACCGCCGACTACTCCCTTAAACTTTATGCTATTATATTACAGTTAAAAATAAATTGCAATACTTTTCGGATAAAATATTTCAAATATTTTAATGTTTTTTAAAAATAGGTTGCAATTTTGTAACTTTTTGTTATAATAGTAATTGTCGAAGTTACAAAATGTAACCATTTGAAAGGAGTGGGCGGTATTTTTGACGATATGTTTTGCTTGCTGGGTGATGCGGTAACTGCGATAGCCGCTAAAATCCGCAACATCGGAAAAACAATAAAAATATGTTGCTTTTTATCGGTCGGTATTATATGCATTTTAACGGCACTTGCCGCGATTGATGCAACTTTGGCATATAAAGTCAGTATTGAGGGCAAGGTTATTGCCACGGTTAAAAATAAAAAACAGTACAGTTCGGCACTTAAAATCGTGAGCAGCAAGGTTGACGGTATCAATCTCGAAAAAACAGTAAGTCAACCGAAATATTCTCCGGCTTTGGTTTTGAGTTCGGGAATCAATTCCGATGAAGAGGTTGCGGTTTCCATTATTGAAACCACCGATGAAATCGTTTCGGTGCAGGCGCTTGTCGTAAACGGAGAAACGGTTGCTTACACCGAAAATATCGACCTTGAAGATGCGCTTTTACAGCACAGAAATTTGTTTTTGAATACTGCGGGGGAGTGTGTGCTCACCTTTGTTGACAGCGTTGAAACCGAAAAGGCGTATTGCGTTGCGGATGATATTACCGCCGATGAAGTTTTAACCGCAATGGTATCCGAATTGGATGTTAAAAGCGAAACCACCGTTGTCGGTGAAGTTTCGGTTCCGTATACGGTGGTTTCGCTATTAACATCCAATTCGGATACCATTGCGGTTAAAACTTCATCGG
>CAZGRC010000048.1:0-7514 GCA_964528125.1 uncultured Ruminococcus sp. | reverse complement strand
CCAGTACCTTACCCTTTTTCATATGTATTTCCTCCTGCAACATATACTCGTTTTGATGTAATATCAAGAGCGGCGGTAACCGCGCCCGTGATTTTTTCTTTAATATTTTTATCGTCACCGCCATTGCAAACAATTGCCACGCCCCTGACCTGTGGCATAATTTCGGCAATAACCAACGGACGTTCGCCGCCGTCGGCGGTTTTTACTGTTATGTAGGACTTCGCACTGCTGCTGCTGCTCTCTTCAAGGTTTTGCCCCGATGAAGTTGAATTGTCCTCTTCATTAGTATCGGCATAGGTATATCTTACCCCGCTTTCAAGCGTTATTACTACTGTGCAGTTCTTATCCCCTGTGATACCTTTAACAATGCGCAAAACCTCATTTTGAAGTTCGGCGCGGTAAACTTCGGTATCGGTGTTACCGACATTTGCGGTATTTCCCGCACTCTTTTCGGGAATCAAAGAGGAGACAAAGATAAGCACTATACCGAAAATCCCCAAAAGCATAAGCGTTTTCGGTCTTTTCAGTGCCGTGACCGCACGTTTTAAAAAATCACTCATTTATAACTTTCACCTCATACGAATCCGCGTGACCTATAAGTTCTTTAATACGCGGTGCCGAGTCGGAGGAATAAACAGTCACCTCAGTAATAATTATGCTGTTGTCGGCTGTTTTATCCGTACAAACCTCTATTTTATCAAAGTTTATTCCGCCGTCGGTAAGCGCGGTTTCAAAAACACTTATAATTGCCGCTCGCGACATCGCCGTATTATCGCAGTTTGCAGCGTATTCACTTTCGATTTGCGGAAAAAATCTTTCTGCCGACAGCGCGGCTGTAAGCAACACCGACAAAAAAACAAGACTCAAAACATACATCACCGTTTTTGAAAGTGTTCCTTTCGGCACAATAAGTCTTACAGCGCCGAAAACCGCACAAACGCCGCAAAACGCCGCCGCAAATCCGGAAAATCCGTTCATTATGTTTTTACCGCTCCTATCACTACAGTAAGTGAAATTATAAACATTGCCGCCACAAACAAACTCACCCCCAAAAGCACCGAAAGCATTGAATCAACCGACCTTAAAATTCCCGATATTTTTTGAACCGAAAGCATATCCGAAACAGCGGCACAAACCGCACAGACAATGCGCCACAAAACAAGTTCAATCACCACCGGCAAAATTATCATCGCAAGGACAAAAACCCCGTATATGCCCACCGACGACCGAAGCAAACCTATCGAAGATGTAACGGCAGACACCGCTTCCGACAGAGCCGACCCCGCAACGGGAACCGAACTTCCGACTATGAAACGGGCTGTTTTCAGCGCCACCGAATCCGATGCGGAATTTACGGCAGTCTGTATTCCGAGAATTCCCGTGAACAGCACCGACATCAGAGAAATTATCCAAAGTGATATTTTTTTGATTATTTCGGGCAAAAGTTCAGCATTTTGAAGCGGCGATACCGAAGCACACAAGCTCATTCCGAGATAGCCGCCCATAAGCGGCAACACCGCAAAAGATGCAACCGAAACCACCGTTTCCGCCGCGCCGAGAAGCAAAGCACTCATCGAAACCGAGGTTGCACCTCCTCCGGAGAGTGCCACAACTGATGTGAAAATCGGTACAAACGAAAGCATAAATGTACCGCATCCCTTGACGGCATTAACAGCCGCCGTCACACTTTCCCAAAGTGGATTCGCCGCAACCGCAATAACCGCAAGTGCGGCAACGTAATTTGACGGAATAACATTTTCCTCAATATTGCCTATTGCCGTTACAGCCGCCGTAACAAGCACAATACCGAGAATTGCCGCACCTGCTTTAAACGGTGTTTTCATCCCGCCGAGCACAAAATTTTTGATATGTTCAAAAACCCTTTTTTCTGTGAGAACCGAAACCCAATCACTGTCTTTCGGATCTATGCCGCCCTCCCGCATAAATTCCCGCGTTTCTTCGGGCAAGGCACCCTCAATATCCTCGGCACCGCTCAAGCGATACTGTTCTTCGTAAACATCACTGTTGTTCTCTGCCGAAACCGTAAACGAAAAAGCAAAAATCAAAATCAAAACCGAAATTATCTTTTTCATATTCCCGCAAACTCCAAGGCGGTATTCAGTATTTGTGACAGAAGCGGCAATGAGAGCAGAAGAATTATACACCGTCCCGCAAATTCCGCTTTTGCGGCAAGCGATGACATTCCGAAATCACGGCAGGCATCCGCGACAAAACCGCTTATATAAGCAATGCCGAGCGTTTTAAGCACAATCGCAAAATATTCTGTGTTTATACCGCTTCTTTCAAAAAGCTTTTTTAAATTTTCAACGGCAGGGTTAATTTTTTCAAAACACATCAGCAAAATAACCGCCGACACCGCCGCGGTAATCAGCATTCCCATTTCGGGTCGCTCTGATTTTATGAGCAAGATAAATGTTGCGGCGATTATAAGGAGTGCCGCCATGCGAATAACTTCACCCATCACAGACCGAAAAGTCCTTTAACCGTTGAAAAAAGTTCCGCAATGGCACCGACCACCATTAAAAGCACAACCACAAGTCCCGCAAGGGTGGTAAGCATTGCCTGTTCCTCCCTGCCCGAACGCACAAGCAATTGATTCAAAACCGTAACTATTATACCGATTGCCGCTATTCTGAAAATAAAATCAACATCCATTTAAAATCACCTAAACCAGCAGGATACAAATTGCCGCACCGACACAAACCCCGCCGCATCGCCAAAGTTTTCCCTTTTGCGAAAGTTCTTCAATTGCCTTGCTGTGTTGCCTTTCAAGCACTGAAAGCGTGCGCTCTATCCTGTTGCATTCGGATATGCAGTCACCGCTGCCGAGGTCTTTAAAGAGTTCTTCAAGAATCGTAACATCCTCATCGGTAAACCATACACCCGTCACCCCGACACCGTTTGCCGAAAAACTTATCGCCGCTGTTTTTTCAAAACAACGCGGCAAAAGATTTTTTAATTCACCGCCGCAAAAACGAATTTGCTCTTTAAGGCAATTAAGTCCCGAAACTGTTTCTTCAAGCAGTGCCACTCGCCGTTGCAGTGCTTCGCTTTTAAAAACTCCGAGCAAACAGCAACATATAAACACGGCTGTAACACCCGCCGCTTTAACCCACAGCATTTTTTAAAAGTTTATCGGAGGTGTATATCGCAATGTCTCCCCCGATTTTTCTCGGCAAAAGAGCAACCTTGGAAACACAGCCGCTCTTTATCAGTCCCGCCGTAACACTGCGGCGCAAAATATCCCCTATGTCAGAGGAATGTGCGGTAGTTATCACACCAACACCCGCATTAAAACTTTCCGACACACGTTTAAGTTCCTCAGCCGTACCGATTTCGTCAAAAGCGATTATATCCGGAAAAAGCGTTCTTACTGCAATTTCCGTGCCGAGAGCTTTATCCTTTATCATAAGAACATCGGTGTTGCTTCCCAAATCGCAGGTCACCTGTCCGAGATAACTACCCGACAACTCGCCGCGACTGTCGATAACGGCAATGCGCTTATAGCCGCCGTAAACCCCGCTTGAAAGTTGCCGTACAAGATCTCGAAGCATAGTGGTTTTTCCGCATCCCGGAGGTCCCGCTATCAGCATACCGCCGCCGCCATACTCCCGCGCAAGAATATCGGCACAACCTTTAACCTCGCGTGCAATTCGAATGTTTATCGAAGAAATATCATACATCATACCGTTTTCTCCGACCGTTCCGCACACCCCCGCACGATGACCGTCGGTCATCATTATGTAACCGTTTTTAAGTTCGGCACTGTGTGCATAAACCGAGTTTCTGCACAGCAATCTGAAACTTTCGTCAAGTTCATCCTTTTCCGCCACGAGCAGATCACGTGTTATTATGCCACTGACATCTCCTCTTTCCAAAACAAAAAGAGGTTCGCCCATTACCGTAAGCGAAACGGGCTGTCCCGTGCGCAAACGTATTTCTTCAACACGCATTTTAACTTCGTCGGGCAAAAATTCAAGCGTGCGTCGCAGACGCGGTGCCACACCGTAGAGTGCGCTGTCAAAATTTTTTGTTCCGTTCATAATACAAGTCCTTTCAATCGGGTCTATGATATTTTATGAACGGGCTGTCCGATTTAGAACAGAAAATCCGCATAAAAATATGCACCTCCGCAGATATTCTCTTTCGGAAGTGCATAATGCATTTTAATATATATTTCATTATCAAAGTGATTCGATTTTAATACCGCTGTTATCGGCTTTAACATTTATTGCAGTGACAGCCGCACCGTCTTCCGCAATAACGATATCAACAACCTTATCCTCGATTTCACGTCTTATCAAATTGCGAAGTTCGCGCGCGCCGGATTTTGCACCGTCTGCCTTTTCGGCAAGCCATTGACAGACCGATTTATCATAGGTAAATGTTATCGATTTTTCAGTCATTGCATCTTTAAGTTCATCCAGCATAAGTGCGGCAATCTCGGAAAGTGCCGACCTTTCAAGGGGAGAAAAGACAATAACTTCATCCACCCTACCGATAAATTCAGGTCGAAGAAAACCCTCAAGCGCTTTAACCGCTTTGTCGCGCGAGGCTTCTTCACGCGTTTTTCCGAATCCCAAAGGACTTTCGTTTCTTTCACTGCCTGCGTTTGAGGTCATAACAATAATGGTATTCTCGAAATTCACGACACGCCCCTGTGCATCGGTAACGCGACCGTCATCAAGAATTTGCAAAAGGACATTAAGAACATCGGGATGTGCTTTTTCAATCTCG
Organism: uncultured Ruminococcus sp.; assembly: GCA_964528125.1. Lineage (GTDB taxonomy): Bacteria > Bacillota > Clostridia > Oscillospirales > Acutalibacteraceae > UBA737. Next base: position 2,756 of record CAZGRC010000048.1, on the reverse strand, counting down.
TCGAAAAGTATTACCGAATACGGCTTGCGGCGTACCTTTTCGGTAAGCTGACCCGCTTCATCATAGCCGACATATCCGGGAGGCGCACCGATAAGACGCGATACCGAGTGTTTTTCCATAAATTCGGACATATCCAGTCTTATAAGCGTTTCGGGAGTGCTGAAAAGCTGTTCCGACAAAACCTTTACAAGTTGAGTTTTACCGACACCCGTAGGTCCGACAAATATAAACGAAGCGGGGCGGCGCTGTGCACCCGTTTTCACCCTTGAACGCTTAACAGCGGCGGCAACAAGACGGGTTGCCTCGGACTGACCGATAATTTTTTCGTTAAGACGGCTTTCAAGACCGGAAAGTTTTGAAAGTTCACTTTCTTCTATCTTGGCGGCGGGAATACCCGTCCACAGCTCGATAACATATGCAAGGTCGGCTTCGGTCATGGTGTTGTGCGAAGCGGGTTCATAAAGTTCCTGCGCCCTTGCCTTATATTTCTCAATCCCCGACTTCAGCATAGCAAGTTTTTCATAGTCGGGATTTTCAACATCCGCTTCAAGTTCTTCAATTTGAACCGAATATTCGGCAACCTTACGGTTTGCAAGACAAAGCTCATCAATCGCCTTGTTCTTAAGGCTTGCACAGGCACACGCCTCATCCAAAAGGTCGATTGCTTTATCAGGCAAATAGCGATCGGTAACATACCTTTCGGAAAGCAGTACCGCGCGGTTTATAATGCTGTCTGGAACGACAACGCTGTGATAGCCCTCATAATAACCGCGAACGCCCATAAGAACCTTTTGTGCTTCTGCAACCGACGGTTCCTCAACGGTAACAGGTTGGAAACGGCGTTCAAGCGCCGCATCTTTTTCAATATATTTGCGGTATTCCTTAAAGGTCGTAGCACCTATAACCTGTATCTCGCCGCGCGAAAGTGCGGGTTTCAAAATATTTGCGGCATTCATTGAACCCTCGGCAGAATCTCCCGCACCGACAAGATTGTGTATCTCGTCAATAAACAAAATAATATTTCCCGCTTCTTTTATTTCTTCAAGGAGACCCTTTACACGGCTTTCAAACTGACCTCTGAACTGCGTTCCCGCAACAAGACCCGTAAGGTCAAGCAGATATATTTCCCTGTTTTGAAGACGTGCGGGTGCTTCGCCGGAAACTATGCGCATTGCAAGTCCCTCTGCAATGGCGGTTTTGCCGACACCCGGTTCACCGATAAGACAGGGATTGTTTTTTGAACGGCGTGAAAGTATTTGTACCGTGCGGTATATTTCGCGCTCGCGTCCGATAACAATATCAAGTTTGCCGTCGCGTGCACGCTGGGTAAGATTGGTGCAATACTGTTCAAGAAAACGGCGGCGTTTTTTCTTATTTCCCTTTTCTTTTTTGACCTTTCCGTTTGCACTTTCATTTTCGGCGGAATCTTGCTTGTCCTCTCCGCCCGAAAACATACTTTTAAGAAACGGGATGGCGGGTGCCGTGCCGAGGTCGAAAGTTTCATCGTTAAGTGCCGCATCGTCAATATCCGAATCGGGATTCATAAGCTCCATAAACTGTTCCGACATCTGTTCGATATCTTCATCTGTAATGTTCATAGACTTGAGCATATCGTCAATCGGCTTAATGCCCAGTTGTTTCGCACAAACAAGGCAAAGGCCTTCGGGTTCGGTGCCCGCATTCATCGGATTTGACATAAAGACCACTGCGGGTCTTTTTTTACATTTGGAACACAGTTTCATATTTTAACTCCCTTGAAAAATAATACTAATATCAAATTAAAAGGCTTGATATATAACCGAAGATATAAGAATCGGCAATATTGCCGTGCGTAAAGATTAAAAATCCGTTTGACGTAAACGACACCGCCAGCGTTATTGCAACACAGAAAATTGCGGCAATAACCGCACCCTTTACTATGCCGACAAGCCCGCCGAGCATTCGGTTAAGTTTTCCGACTATACTGAAAGAAAACAAACCGTTTAAAATGCGGGCGACAAACTTTACAACAACAAGCAAAACCACCGTCATTATCAGCGAATAAAGTGCCGAAAGCAATTTAACGACTATCGGTTTAAATACCGTGCGCGATGTTTTTTCGGCAATTTCGCGTATGCTGTCCGATGCGTTTGAATCAACCGTTTCGATTACTTTGTCCTTTGAAAATCCGAATTTTTCGGCATTCTCGGTAAGCAAATCGGGTGCCGCTTCCCAAATCACATCGGCGGTATTATGTGTGTTGTCGGCGGTTTTTTCACAAACGGCCGAAACAACGGGCGGCTCGATTACCTTACTGTAGGTCAATTCGGAAAGCGTTGCGCTGAAAGTAAAGGCGATAATCACCGCGGCAATAAAACCTACCGTTTCTACCGCTGTTCTGACAAAACCGCGTTTTGCGGAGATAAAAGCCGATACAATTATTATCAAAATCACAGAAAGATCAAGAAAAATCCACATATTATTCACCCTTAAGTTCTATGCGCTGAACCTTGCCCGAATAGACCACCGCCGCTGAGTAGGTGCCTGTAACCGCTATGCGGTTTCCGCCGTAATCACATTCGGCACTGCGCATAATGTTACCCTGTTTATCAAGCATATAAATATTTGTGTCGCTGATACAATAAATATGTCCGTGTGCATAGGTAATTTCACTTATTATACAGTCGAAATCGACCGACGATAAATTTTCGCCTTTTTTTGATAGTATTACTATTCTGTTATCGCTTCTGTCACCCGAACGGTTATAAACTATCACG
>CAZGRC010000047.1:0-7559 GCA_964528125.1 uncultured Ruminococcus sp. | reverse complement strand
CTTCATAACAACAATGCGAGTACCCATTGTCATAGCTTCGGTCTGGTCATGGGTAACATAAATAAATGTTGTGCCAAGACGCTGATGGAGCTTCGAAATTTCGGTACGCATCTGTGCACGAAGCTTAGCATCGAGGTTGGAAAGCGGTTCGTCAAGAAGGAATACCTTCGGCTCACGAACGATTGCACGACCGAGAGCAACACGCTGACGCTGACCACCGGACAATGCCTTAGGCTTACGCTCAAGCAGGTGGGAAATGTCAAGGATGCGGGCTGCTTCTTCAACACGACGCTTGATCTCGTCCTTAGAAGTCTTTCTGAGTTTAAGACCGAAAGCCATATTGTCGAAAACAGTCATGTGGGGATAAAGCGCATAGTTTTGGAAAACCATCGCGATGTCACGATCCTTGGGCGCAACATCATTAACAAGACGATCACCGATATAAATTTCGCCGTCAGAAATTTCTTCCAGACCGGCAACCATTCTGAGAGTGGTCGACTTACCGCAACCCGAAGGACCAACCAGAATGATGAACTCCTTGTCCTTGATTTCAAGATTGAAATCGGAAACAGCAGTTACACCGCCGGGATACCTTTTGTACACGTTGCGAAGTGATAAACTTGCCATAGTAATGAAACCTCCTAAATAGTTAACTGTCATGTCTTAATTATTATAACAAAACTTGCCGATAAATGCTATAATTAATATAACCAATGTTTCAAAAATCATTTTGTTTAATTTGTAGAGTGCTCTGAAAACAGCGCACAAATACTCCAAAATCAATTAAAAAATGTGTCGATTTATATGCTTATTTCAGCGCGTCCGAAATTTCGCTTTCGGTCATTTCACGGCACTCGCCCTCGTTTAAATCGGAGGGAAGTTGTAATTTTCCGACCGAAAGACGTTTCAGTTTTTCGACACCCAATCCCACTGTGCCGAACATACGCTTTACCTGATGGTATCTGCCCTCGGTTATAACGATATCGGCACGGTTTTCACCCGTGCGAACAAGGTATGCCGGGCGGCAAGGCGTACCGTCGGCAAGAATTACACCGTTCGCAAATTTTTGTATTATGCCGTCATCGACATCTCCGTCGAGAACAACCGAATACTTCTTTTCTATATTTTTTGACGGAGAAATACAATTATGCGCAAAATCGCCGTCATCGGTTATAATAAGCAATCCTGTTGTATCACGGTCAAGCCTGCCCACGGGGAAAAGGGTATTTCTGCGCAATTCCTCCGGTACAAGGTCAACCACTGTTGTTCGGTTTTTGTCCTCCGAAGCGCTCAATACCCCTTCGGGCTTGTTCATAATAATGTAAAGATGTTTTTTGTACTCAATACGCTTATGATAATACTCAACAACGCTTTTTTCGGGATATATCTGAACCGACGGGTCACGCGTGCGCACACCGTCAACAAACGCATAACCGTATCTTATCGCATTTTTGACAACACTGCGTGAAGTTCCGGTTTGGTTTGAAATGAATCTGTCAAGCCTTTGTTTTTCCATATACGTTATTCTTTCTTTTCCTGCTGCTTAAGGGGCAGCATATCGCCGTTAAGCGCATTATCGGAAATATCGCCCCCTATTATTCTTTTTTTATACACCAGCAAATTCACCCGTCTGTCGGGTTCGTCTGCAAACTGATAAGTATATCTTTTCAAATCACAACCCACATAGGGCAAAAGGTCATATCCTGCCTGTTTTTGAATTTCGTTATACCGTGTATAAACCTCACCGAACACCGTGGGGACGGAAATATCGGCAGTTTCGATGCATTCCTCTTTCACACTGATATTCAGTGATTTTATAAAATCCAATCTATGGTAATTTGTATCGCCGTTTTCGGGATTCATACCCGCCGCCGAAAAGCGTGAACAAACCGCCGTCGCAAGAAGCAGAAGTGCAATTGCCGCAACCAAACTTTTCTTTGTGACCGTAACATACATCATCCGCATCTCCTTTAAGAGTTAAGCACATTAAAGAGTATGCGTTGGATGATTTTTTTATTACCTGCGCTCAATCAAACATACGGCATGTGCCGCCATTCCCTGACACCGCCCCGTAAAGCCGAGCCCCTCTTCGGTGGTGGCTTTAACGCTGACACAGTCGTTATCAATTCCGACATATTCTGCGATATTTCGGCGCATTTGCTCAATATACGGGCTCAGTTTCGGACGTTGAGCGATAACCGTACTGTCGATATTGACAACCCTATAACCGTGCTCAAACAAAAGCGCGGTTGCGGACTTTAAAATAATACCCGAATCCATACCACTAAAACGCGGGTCAGTATCCGGAAAATGCTTGCCTATATCCCCGAGTGCCGCCGCTCCGAGCATTGCATCGCTCACGGCATGAAAGAGTACATCTGCATCCGAATGCCCCAAAAGCCCCTCATCACACGGTATATCCACGCCGCCGAGTATAAGTTTTCTGCCCTGTACAAATTTATGAACATCATATCCGTGACCTATACGCATACCTATTCACCTCTAACAATTATCTCGGCAAAACTTATATCCTCCGGCGCGGTGATTTTAATGTTTTTACGGCTGCCTTCAACGATTTTCACAATATATCCCGCTTTTTCCATAAGAGATGCATCGTCAGTGACGGTATCGTTCGAAAAACGCGAAATTGCCTCAAGATATTTCGGCACATCAACGCCTTGCGGGGTCTGAACGCAATAAAGACCGTTACGGTCAAGCGTACCGGTAACAACACCGTTTTCATCGGCACGCTTTACGGTGTCGATAATCTTAACGGCACAAACACAGGCGTCGTTATCAACAAGCGCTTCCGCCGCGCGAGCAATGAGCGCATCATCGGTCAAAGGACGTGCACCGTCGTGAATGAGCACCTTTTTTTCATCCGCCGTAAGTCTTTCAAGTCCGCACTCCACCGAATTGCGCCTTTCTTTGCCGCCGACAACAATATCGCTGAGTTTTTCAATTCCGTACTTTTCGGCAATCAACTGCATATCGGGGATATCCGTTTCACGCGCAACAAGTATTATGCGGGATATGAAGGGAGACTTTTCAAAGGCAGAAAGTGTGCGTGCAATCACAGGAACTCCGCATATCTGCAAAAACTGTTTGTTGAGTCCGCCCATACGCGAAGAAGAACCCGCCGAAACGATTATAACGGGAAGCGCACAGTCTGCCTGTTTTGACGTTGTATAACTAAGTAAAGGTTTTGTAGTCTGCATTTTATCACACCATTAAAAAAGGGCCGCCGCAGCGACCCTTAAATTCAGAAAAACTAATCCTCTTTTTCCTCTGCACAACAATCGCAATCGCAGTCAAAATCAAACTCAAGGTCGATTCCGCAGTTGGGGCACTTCATACCCTCATCGCAGAGCATTTCTTCATCAAGATAAATAGTATCGTGACAGTTGGGGCATTCCACCTCATAAAGATCGTCATCGCAGTCACAGCAATCGTCACAATCGCAATCGTCATCATCACAGCATTCATAAACAATGTCTTCAAGAGAAGAAAGATCCTCGTCAACGGCATCAAGTTGCTCGGACATATCGTCGCAAGCATCCTCAATATCGCAAATTTCTCCGGTTATATCACCGAGAAGGTCGATAATGGCGCCGAGAAGCTTGCCTTCCGCAGTGTTTTCGTCAAGGGAAAGACCCTCGGCAAGACCCTTAATATATGCTGCTTTTTCACAGATATCCATTTTGGTTACCTCCAAATTAAAATCAGAACGGCTTTGATTATGCGCGTTCCATATATTCACCCGTGCGGGTGTCAATACGAATCATTTCGCCCTCGTTTATAAAGAGGGGTACGCGAACTTCGCAACCGGTTTCAAGCGTTGCGGGCTTGGTTGCGTTTGTAGCGGTGTTTCCCGCAAAACCGGGCTCGGTATTTGTTACCTGAAGCTCAACAAATGTGGGAGGCTCAACACCGAAAACCTTTCCTTTGTAGGAAAGAACCTTGCAAACCATATTTTCCTTAACAAACTTGAAGTTGTCACCGAGTTCGGATGCGTTTATCGGAACCATATCGTATGTTTCCTGATCCATAAAGTAATAAAGTTCACCGTCGTTATAAGAATATTCCATATCCTTACGCTCAATATAAGCGGTGGGGAACTTTGCGGTGGGGTTGTAACTCTTTTCGATAACGGCACCTGTTATAACATTTTTTGTCTTGGTGCGTACGAACGCGGCACCCTTACCGGGTTTAACATGTTGAAATTCAACAACCTGAAGAACATTACCGTCCTCTTCAAAGGTTACACCGTTTCTGAAATCACCGGCACTTATCATATTATTTTCCTCCAAAAAACTAATTATACCGATTAAAGTATTTACTCAAAGAATTATACAGCTTTTTAATTGATTTGTCAAGTGAAAAGCAACTTTAGGCAAACCTGTAAAACAAAGAGCCTCCGACAATCGCCATAATAATAAGGCAAGTAAGGGCTACCGATGCCGCAATTATCCAAAAAATGCAGTATGCACGTGCGTGATTTCTGACATTGGGATTCTGCGGTGCAAATGCCATTATTATACAGCATATAAGACCGACAACAGGGATTGTAAACAGTATCGTTCGCCAGAAAAATCCGCCGACGCTCGCCACGGGATAAAGTTTTTCCTGCGGCGGTTCATTGTGCACGGGGTATTGCGGTTGCGGCACATATTGCGCAGACACGTTTTGCGGCGCGCTGTATTCCGTTTGCGCAAACGGAACCGATTCATCCGACCGAACCGAAGAAAAAACATCCTGAATTTCGGGTTCGGCTTTTTTTATAACCTCTCCGCAATTAGCACAATACACGGCATTATCCGACAACTGTGCGCCGCAGTTTTGACAAAATAAAGACATATGAATTCTCTCCTCCGCTATGTATATACAGCCTACTGCTTTAAGTATATATTATTTTCACGGTTTAGTCAAGCATATTTAAAGGTCTTGAAACAAAGCCGTCCTCACGCAGCTCGGTAAGTTCATCAAAGCCCGCCGCTTTTACGAATTGCAATGCCTCGTTATAAAAAAAGTCAACCGTTTCTGGCGCGTGTGTATCGGTTGTTATAATCACCCTTCCGCCCTTTTCTTTAATGTGTTTCAAAAGTGTTAAAGAGGGGTAAACGTCATCACGCCATCCGCGCGACACCGCACCGGTGTTCACTTCAAACACGCGGTCTTTTTCGATTACGGCATCAACGGCATCAAGCGTGAGTTTTTTATACCACAAGGAATTTTCGTCGAAGAAGGGCATTTTCAGGTTTGCCTTTTTAACAAGGTCAAAATGCCCGATAATATCGGTTTTCACCTTGCTGTGAAAATCAACCAGCCGTTCGTAATACGCCGTGATAAGCGCCTTTGCATTGGAAGAAAACACAACATTAAGAGTGTGTGCAATAGTTTCCGCATCGTGGTCTACGGAATGGTAACTTCCGTCCGACGCCAAAGCTCCGTGAATTGAACCGATAATATAATCCCAGCCGTCCAGCGGATAGGCGCCGGAAATCGGATCATATTCCACTCCGCAAAGCACCTGCATTTTGCCTTCAAACAATTTTTTAACACGCAGAATTTCGGCGCGGTATTCGCTGATTTTATCCGTTTTAAGTCCGTAATCATAGACCGAGTCATATGTATGTGCCGAAAATCCGAACACCTTTATTCCTTTTTTATACGCCGCCGCCGCCATTTCATAGGGCGATGCCAAGCCGTCACAAAACAACGTGTGTGTATGAACACTTGAATACATCACTGCATACGCTCCTGTTTAATTTTACGGTCAATAACATGACGTTTTGCAAGTTCGGCCGTTACATCCTGCAACGATATATCGGCATTAACCATAAGTACCATACAGTGATATATCAAATCGGCAAGTTCGTAAACGGTTTCCTCGTTATCTTTTTTTGCACCCGCGATGATGACCTCGGTGCATTCTTCGCCAACCTTTTTAAGGATTTTATCAAGTCCTTTATCAAAAAGATATGTGGTATAACTGCCCTCTTTCGGTTCGGTCTTTCTTCCCTTTATCAGTTCATAAAGTCCCTCATAGCAAAACGGGGTTATTTCATCACTTACAAATACCTTGTCGTTAAAGCAACTTTCCGCGCCTGTATGGCAGGCCGGACCGTCTTTTACAACCTCAACCACAAGTGCATCGCGGTCGCAATCGGCAGTAATCGACACCACGTGCTGAAAATTGCCGCTGGTTTCGCCTTTGCGCCAAAGTTCATTGCGACTGCGACTGTAAAAACAGGTTCGCTTTTCGGCTATTGTTATTGCAAGACTTTCGGCATTCATATAAGCCAATGTCAAGACCTGCTTTGTGTAATAATCCTGCACAACAGCAGGTATAAGTCCTTTTTCATCAAATTTAAGTTCCATAATAATCACCATATCTTTCCAAGACACAAAACGCAACAACAAACACCGATTCGGCAATTTTTATATTGCATCCGTTTCGACTGTCTTTATGTTTATCGGCGCAGTTTTCACGCCGATTATCATTTTCTCATTTCTATACCGTTTTTTAAGAGATATTCTTTAAGTTCTTTTATATCAACAAGCCGTGTGTGAAAAATTCCCGCGGCAAGTCCCGCATCTATACGGCTGTCGGCTTCAAAGAGTTTTTTAAAATCCTCCATTGTCCCGGCACCGCCCGATGCGATTATCGGAACATCGGCAACATCGGCAACGGCTGAAAGCATTTCAATGTCGAACCCGCCGCGCACACCGTCGGTATCAATACTGTTTACAACAAGTTCGCCCGCGCCCGACTGCACACCGCGACGCGCCCATTCAAGGGCATTGATTCCGGTGTCTTCTCTGCCGCCTTTTACAAAAACACGGTATTCACCGTCAACGCGCTTTACATCCATTGAAAGCACAACACACTGATTGCCGTAGCGCTTTGCCGCTTCACCGATGAGTTTGGGATTTTTCACCGCTCCGCTGTTAACGCTGACTTTGTCGGCACCGCATTTAAGTACGCGGTCAAAATCCTCAAGGGTATTTATACCGCCTCCCACCGTAAGAGGTATAAACACCTCACCGGCGACACGGGTAAGAATTTCGGTAAATATTCCCCTGCCCTCCACGGTTGCGGTTATGTCGTAAAAAACAAGTTCATCCGCACCCGCGGCATTATAAAACCGCGCCATTTCCACAGGGTCTGCAATATCACGAATGCCCTTAAAATTCGTTCCCTTTACCACACGCCCGTTGCGCACATCAAGGCAGGGTATTATTCTTTTTGTAATCACTTCAGGTTCCGATCTCCTTAATAATCTTTTTAAGGTTGAGTTTTTCGGCATACAACGCTTTTCCGAGTATTGCCGCCGCACAGCCCATTTCTTTAAGTGCGTAAAGTTCTTCCATATCGGTTATTCCGCCGCTGGCGGTAAATTCAATGCCCGCCGTTCGGCAAAGTTCACGGTAAAGTTGAATATTCGTGCCCTCAAGCATACCATCGCGGGAAATATCGGTATAAATAACCGCCGAAACACCCTCATCTGCCAAAGTCTTGCAAAAATCGATTCCCTTTACAGCCGTTGTTTCAAGCC
>CAZGRC010000046.1:0-7839 GCA_964528125.1 uncultured Ruminococcus sp. | reverse complement strand
TCCGGGGGCTTCTCCTAAGGGCTAGTTGAGGGTTCGATTCCCCCAAGCGGTGCCAACAGCGCCGAAAAATCTTGTTTTTCACAAGTTTTTTCGGCGCTGTTTTTTTCACCTCCAAATTTCAATTGTATGATTTTGACAAAAAAAATTCATATTTTTCTGATTTAAAATGCAGATAAGTATTGCACTCACATTATTTTTGTGCTATACTTTTGATGTGACGAACGTTAGAAATTGACGGCGTTTTAAAATTTCAGGGAGGAAAACACATTATGAAAAAAAGATTATTGAGCATTCTTCTGACATTATGCATACTCTTGTGCGCAATGCCGACCTACATTGTCTCGGCGGGAACGACCGTCGGAGGTGTAAGATTTTACGCAATTGACGGAACCCCAAGCGACATTTCAAATGAAAGTTATTCAAAGCTGCTTGATGATAACACAACTACAAAGTGGTGCACCGATATAACAAATGAGGTCTATATCATCATTAAAGCTTCAAGCAAGGTGGCGCTCAACGGTTATTCTTTTGTCACCGGCAACGATACTGCGACCGCAGGTGAAGGCAGAAACCCCAAGGACTGGGTTCTTTACGGTTGCAATGATTATAACACAAGCGATAAAAGCGGTTCATGGTCTCTTTTGCACAGCGTATCAAACGATACCACCATGCAGGATAAGAATTATGCGACCTATGATTTTTATTTCGCAAACTCGGTTGAATATCAGTATTACAAGCTTGTTATAAAAAAATCAAAAGGCGACAATATGATGCAGCTCAGCGAAATGAGATTTAAACTCACCGAAAACAACTGGTATACCCCTGAAGGCGGCAAAGCCATCTCCCTCGGCACCGACGCAATACTCAACCCCGTTGTCGGCGGCGGAAAATGGCAACACCTTTATTTCGGAAATTATAACGAAAAACCCATTGATTTCAGAATACTTTCAAAAAACATTTCCGATTTCGGTGATAAAACAATGTTTCTTGAGAATGCCGACTGTTTATTTGAAGCAAAGTTTGATGATGATGAAGATACAAGGCAGTGGGATCAAACTACCCTGAAAACCAATTTAAACGGAGATTTTTACTCTGATGTTTTTGAAATCGGTGAACAGGCTTCAATTCACCTGTCCAAAAAAAGCTCTCTCAGCCCTTTGGATTACAACGGCACACTCAGCAACACTTATAAATTTGTTCAGCTTACCGGCGACAGGGTTTTTGTTCTTGATCTGAGAGAATACGGAAGTAGTACATACGGCTTTGCGGATTTAAATGTAATTTCGGCAAGCGGTAAGCAAAACGATCTCATCGCCAGCAACATATTTAAAACAACATCCGGAAAATACCTAACCCGAACATTTAATTCAAATGTATATCAACAAACAGTAGCATTGTTCACTTCCAGCAATGCAGTATACAATATTCTGAAATATACCGGAAATATAAGCCCCTCGCTTAACATAAAACTTTCCTCCGTTTTGTTCACAAAAAACGTTTCGGGGAATATAGACGATTATAATGAAGTATACCACAAGCTTTCCATTTTGAGCAGTACCCTCGGTGTGAGTGTAACTGACAATGTAATAAAAACAGACAATACGGTTAAAATTCCTTATACGGTTACGGGGGATGATGCGACACAGCTGTCTGTTATGATACTTAATAAGCCGTATACCGCAGGCAACACAAACGGTGCCGCAATAAAGTATTACGCAAAGTCAGCAGATGTGACCGAACAAAAAAGCGGCACGGTAAACCTAAACTTACCGTCTGAATTTTCTGACAAAGTCCCCTGCAAGGATTATTATATTTACCTTATTGCAGAGGACATTAACGGCGAAAAAGCAACCGACTATGCAGGCACACCCGCACCTGTAATACCGAAATCCACTGTAACATACAATGCAGGCACAAACGGAACCGGAATCGAAAAAACGGTATATAAAATTTCCGGTACTGATTTAACACTTGAAAATGCACTATTCACACGCGATACCTATGCTCAAACAGGCTGGTCTTTGACGGACGGCGGTGCAAAGGCATATGACCTCGGAGCAATTTATATCGAAGAAAAAGACATTGTTCTCTATCCCGTGTGGGAGAAAATTATATACACAATTAACGTAACCTACAACGCTCCCGCCGACAACAAAAACGTAACGCTTTCGGGCGGTTGGGATACCGCTGTTTTAAACGGATTTACCGATCCGACTTATAACGACGGCAAGCACACGCTTGAATTCATGGGACTTTCATATTATGATTCGTCAAGCAAAAAACTCATTGATATAACATCAAGCACAATGTTCAAGGATATTATAAAGGATTCCACCAAAACCACAATATCGTTGACCGTTACTCCGAAATGGAAATACAACGCACCGCATCCGGCCGAACTTTTATGGGCTGTTCAAAACAAAATATCACACATTGTTTTGCAAAAAGACATTTTTTTGAGCGAAGACCTTGATTTCTCGGTTAATTCTGTAACAGAGCATACCTGCACCACACTTGACCTTAACGGATATGCACTTACGGGTAAATCCGAAATAACATTGCTGAATGCCGACCTTATTCTAATCGACAGCCGCTCCAATGCCGCGCATAGTGACTATACCCTGCCTTTCGGCGGTGTTATCGGTGACGGTATTGCAATTTACGCAACATCAAGCGATGCTGTAAACTGGGCAAGCAGCACGATTTACGCCAACGGCGGCACGGTTCTCGGTGATGTGCAACTTAAAAGCAAAAACCAAAGTTTTATAACAAACACTGCCGACACCGTAACGGTATTTGCCGGAAATGTACGGGCATTTTCCAATATAAGCGGAGGTATATATCTTAAACAAGTTGCAATTGATTCGGGCAGTAAAAACAAAATTACAAAAGGTGTTTTCTACGGTGGTTTAACTGATGAAAGTTGTTTGGACAAATCCAAAACATTCACCCTGTATTTTGATTTGACAAATGTGCAAGGCAATATCCCAAATCAAATATTTGTGGGCGTTGATTCTTACAAGGCGTTAGAGCCTGAAAATATTCCGACCGCTGACGGCCGAACCTTTATGTGTTGGTCAACAGATATCGGTAAAATTTTCGACTTTGAAACCGATGAAATCTCCAAAAACACCATTCTTTTCCCCTGCTGGGAAATTATGGTTTCAAATGCCGATGAACTGAACAAAGCGCTCCGTGACGGTTTCTACAGCATTGTGCTCGGAAACGATATTTCATTCGACCGCTATGTAACATTTTATTCAAGCACACACATTCTTGACCTCAACGGACATATTTTAAGCAACAGTACCCCCGAACGCCTGCAAATGTATATTTCCAGGGGTAATTTAACCATCTGCGACAGTGCGCCCAACATCGTACACAATGACACTTCTTTGCCCGCGGGCGGTATTATCGATGGGTTTGAGATAGATATTTCTTTACATTCCGACAACCACAGCTCCGAAACCGTGCTTTATGCCAACGGCGGCACGATTACAAGCGAAGTTTTACTTTTGCACAAAAACGCTTCCATTGCTTCAAACGGCGGAGTGCCCACAAATTTCAAAGGAAATGTCCGCAATGACATAGGAACAATAAGCGGCGGCAGATATTTTAAGCCGGTTCAAAACAGTTCGGTTATAAACGGCGGCAGTTTCTTCGGCGGAATTATCTCTAAGGGAGACAGTTCAAGTGTCACAGGCAAAAAATTCACCGTAAAATATGACGCCGCCGGCGGAACCGAAATTTTGCCGCAGATTTTTGTCAATGTTTCCTCGGAAAAGATGTGTGCGCCCGCAGCACCCGCAAAATCCGGCTATAAATTCGCGTACTGGAACAAAAACGGCACATATTTTGATTTTAATTATACCGTTAAAAGCAATTTAACTTTGACGGCGGTTTGGGTGGTGCCGGGAGATGCCAACGGCGACGGCAATGTTAATATTACCGACCTCATACGAATGAAAAAATATGCCGCAGGCAGTGCCGAGTATACAAAATCCAATAAATCGGCTTCGGATATGGACGATAACGGCAGCATTGATTCAATCGATTTAACAATTATCAGGAAATTGTTGCTGGGAGTTCTTGATTAACCCGTTTTGTTGATTTATTAAAAAAAATTCCGTTGTTTCGGATTTTAACAGTCATATCACGTTTTGCTGCAACATATTTATGACGTGTAAATAAGGAATCAACCGCACTCACTTTGGGTACAATGTAACCTAAGAGGGTGCGGTTTTTTTGTTTTTTTAAAGTGAGAACGGATAAGTTGCGTTTTAACCACTCACCGAAATAATTTTACTTTGATTTTACAGCGAACCGATTACGGATTTTACCGCAAAAAGTTACAATAATAACCGCAGCAAACGATAACAATCAAACTGCAAAAAATTTAAAGGAGCAAAAACAAAAATGAAAAGTAACAGGATTTTAAGTTTATCGGTTATTGCAATTCTGATATGCGTAATGCTTGTCGGTTGCAAAAACACAGGCGGTGTCGTTACGGACGGGTCAACCTCTATGAGCAAGGTAATCGGCGCACTGGGCGAAGCATACGAAAACGAAACGGGCATCACGGTATACTGCAACGGAACAGGTTCGGGCACAGGCATTCAGGCGGTTTCGGAAGGACGTTGCGACATCGGACTTTCAAGCCGAAATCTTAAAGAAGAAGAAACATCAAAAGGTTTAAAAGCCACGGTTTTGGCATATGACGGCATTGCGATAATCGTAAACACCGAAAATCCCGTTTCGGATTTGGATTTGACGACCGTTGCAAAAATTTTCACCGGCGAAATTTCCAACTGGAAAGAGGTCGGCGGCAACGATTCCGAAATAGTACTTATCGGCAGAGAGGCAGGCAGCGGAACACGCGACGGCTTTGAATCGATTATCGCTGCAGAAAGCAAATGCAAATACAGGCAGGAACTCACCTCTACAGGCGATGTTATTACAACCGTCTCAAGCAATCCTCTCGCCATTGGCTATGCATCTTCGGCATCCGTTAAGGAAACGGTAAAAGTATTGTCTGTGGATGGCGTTATGCCGAGTGAAGAAACAATCAAAAACGGAAATTATGCCATTCAGCGCCCGTTTGTACTGGTTACAAAAGAAGATACACCGCTTTCAAAAGAAGCACAGGCATTTTTCGACTTTATCACATCCGATACGGCAAGTGAAATCATTTCATCTGCCGGTGCCGTGCCTGCAAACTGATATTTAAAGGCCAAAGGTGACGGTTTTTCCGCCGCCTTTGGGCTGATTTGAGGTAATTTTACTTATGAATAAAAAAAGATTGCTTGAAAATACTGTTCACGGCGTATTTTTGATTCTCGGACTTATCACGGTGGGTTGCGTTCTTCTTATAACCGTTTATCTTGTTGTTTCGGGGCTGCCTGCAATAAAAGAAATCGGGCTTATGAATTTTTTGTTCGGCAAAGAATGGGCTTCGACCGCAAAAGAGCCGAAATTCGGAATACTCCCTTTTATTCTGACCAGTGTTTACGGTATGGCGGGTGCGCTTATAATCGGTATACCTATAGGATTTTTCACCGCTGTATATCTTTCAAAAGCCGCACCCAAAAGGATTAAAATTTTAATGGAAAACGCCGTAAATCTGCTTGCGGGAATTCCATCGGTTGTGTACGGTCTTGTGGGAATGTTAGTGCTTGTCCCCGCAATTCGCAAACTGTTCAATGTTCCCGACGGAGCAAGTTTGCTCGCGGCGATTTTGGTGCTTTCCGTTATGATTCTGCCGAGCATAATCAAGGTTTCGGTCACCGCACTCGACAGTGTTCCGAAAGAATATGAAGAGGGGTCACTGGCCCTCGGCGCAACCTCAACGGAAACCTGTTTTAAGGTCTCTGTCCCCGCGGCAAAAAGCGGTATAGCCGCCGCCGTGGTGCTGGGTGTCGGACGCGCCATCGGTGAAGCAATGGCTGTAATGATGGTTGCGGGAAATGTGGCGAATATGCCCTCTCTGTTTGAAAGTGTGCGTTTTTTAACCACTGCCGTTGCAAGTGAAATGTCCTACTCAAGTCCCGACAGTCTGCAAAGAAACGCACTCTTTTCCATTGCCCTTGTTCTCTATCTTTTTATTATGCTTGTAAACGCAATGTTAAATTTCTTTTTAAAGCGGGAGAAAAACAAATAATATGAAAAACAAACGAAAAATTTATATAACCGTAATGCGAAGTGCAATGATCGTTTCAACTGCTTTAACGGCGGCACTTGTCTTTTTTTTGCTTTTTTATGTTCTCGGCAAAGGTTTACCTAACATATCGTGGCAACTGCTCTGCGAAAAGCCGAGTTTGCTTGAAAACAAAATAGGCATTTTGCCTGATATTCTAAACACGCTCTATATTGTTTTCACAACGCTCATAATCGCATTACCGCTCGGTGTGGGCGCGGCAATTTATCTTACCGAATATGCCAAAAGCAAAAAAATTGCGCCGGTAATCGAATATGCCGCCGAAACCCTCTCGGGAATACCGTCTGTTATTTACGGTCTTGTGGGTATGTTGCTTTTTTCAAATAACTTCGGCACTTCCCTTCTTGCGGGCGCTTTGACCCTTGTTATTATGAATTTGCCAACCGTAATGCGCACCGCGCAGGAAAGTCTTAAAACCGTGCCGAATTCTTACCGTGAAGGTGCATTCAGCTTAGGTGCAGGCAAATGGCGCGTGATTCGCACCGTTGTGTTGCCGAGTTGCATTGACGGGGTCATAACGGGTTGCATTCTGTCGGCAGGCAGAATTTTGGGTGAATCTGCGGCACTGCTGTTTACCGCGGGTTTTGCACATTCATTAAACGGAATCGCAGAAGCCCTCACCCGACCCGGTGCCACACTCACCGTCGCACTTTATGTATACGCCAAAGAGGACGGCGAATTTGACGTTGCTTTTGCAATAGCCGCAATATTGATGATACTGACATTGCTTATAAATCTTTCGGCGGCGGCAGTCGGAAAATATTTTGAAAAGAGGAAAAATATATGAAAAACAACATCATAACAGTAAAAGACCTCTGCCTTTGGTACGGTGAAACGACGGCACTTAAAAATATCAATATCGAAATTCCCGAAAAAAGCATAACTGCGCTGATAGGTCCTTCGGGATGCGGAAAATCGACATTTCTTAAAACGCTTAATCGTATGAATGACCTTATACCCACGGTAAAAATAAACGGTGAAGTGACATATAACGGGCAAAACATCTTCGGCAAAAATGTTGATGTAAACGAACTGCGCCGTGATATCGGAATGGTATTTCAAAAGCCGAATCCGTTTCCCATGAGTATTTACGATAACGTAGCCTACGGTCCGCGAACACACGGAATCAAAAACAAACTTAAACTTGATGAAACCGTCGAAGATGCACTTCGCTGTGCGGCAATCTGGGACGAAGTCAAAGACAGACTCAAAAAGAATGCACTGGGGCTCTCGGGTGGTCAACGACAGCGTCTTTGCATTGCGCGCGCATTGGCGGTAAAACCGCAAATTTTGCTTATGGACGAACCCACCAGCGCATTAGACCCCATTTCAACCTCAAAAATTGAAGAACTGGTGTTGAATTTGAAAGAAAAATATACTATAATTACAGTAACACATAATATGCAACAGGCACTCAGAATTTCGGATATGACCGCTTTTTTCCTTTTGGGTGAACTTGTGGAATTCGAAAGCACCGAAACCGTTTTTTCAAATCCTCGCGACAAACGCACCGAGGACTATATCACGGGGAGGTTCGGCTGATATGAGAATCAGATTTGACGGGCAACTTGAAACCTTAAACCGAAAAATGATAGAAATGGGTGCTCAGTGTGAAAGTATTATTG
>CAZGRC010000045.1:0-7856 GCA_964528125.1 uncultured Ruminococcus sp. | reverse complement strand
GTCCCTTGCCATATTCATTATATCGGTTGTAACCCTGTAATCCGAAAGGTCGTCAATGCGTTCTTTCCAAACCTCAACCGGCTCACCCATGGAAACCCACACATCCGTATAAATAACATCGGCATCGGTAACCGCCTTTTTGATGTCTGTTTCAAAGCGCAATTCGCAACCGCTTTCTTTCGCAATTTTGCGACATTCCTCGACAAGTGTGGTATCGGGGAAATATTTTGCGGGAGCACAAGCCGTGAAGTTGAGACCCAGTTTTGCACAGCCGACCATAAGCGAGTTACCCATATTATAACGGGCATCACCCATATAAACAAAATTTATACCGCGAAGTTTGCCGAAACGTTCCTTTATGGTAAGAAAATCGGCAAGTATCTGTGTCGGATGGAACTCATCCGTAAGTCCGTTCCAGACGGGAACGCCCGAATAGTGCGCCAACGCTTCAACCTTTTCCTGCGCATATCCGCGATATTCAATACCGTCGAACATACGTCCGAGCACGCGCGCCGTATCCGCCATACTTTCCTTTTTGCCTATCTGTGAACTTGACGGGTCAAGATAGGTGGCGCCCATTCCGAGATCGTGTGCCGCAACCTCAAAACTGCAACGCGTACGGGTGCTTGTTTTTTCAAAAATCAGAGCAATGTTTTTGCCCTCGCACAGGCGGTGCGGTATACCCGCCTTCTTCTTTGCTTTGAGTTCTGCCGCCAAGTCGATAAGATACGTTATCTCCTCCGGTGTGAAATCAAGCAACTTCAAAAAACTTCTTCCCTTGAGTTCCATAAAACCATTCCTTATATAGTATAAATTTTAATAAACCTATTCACAAGCGGCTTTGATGACCGCAACCGCTTTTTGAAGCAATTCCATAGGTATATTGAGTGCCGGCAGCAGTCTCACCTTGGATTTTGCCTTTATGACAAGAACACCGTTTTCGCGGCATTTATCTATAACTTCACCAACATCCTTTTCGGTCTCTATTCCGAGCATAAGACCCATTCCCGAAACCGATTTAACACCAAGTGCCCCGCGCAGTTCGTTTATAATATACTCACTGCGCAATTTAACGCCGTCAAGCATGGTACGGTCAAGTCTTGAAAGCACGTTAACGGCACCCGCACAGCAAACGGGGTTGCCGCCGAACGTGGAACCGTGACTTCCCGCGACCAAAACATCTTTAACCTTTTCACCGAGAATTGTCGCCCCTATCGGAAGTCCTCCTCCGAGACCTTTCGCGGTGGACACAATATCGGGTGTTATACCGTAATTCATATATCCGTAAAGTTCGCCCGTTCTGCCGTTACCGCACTGAACTTCATCGGCAATCATAAGAATATCTTTTGTCGAGGCAATCGCGGCAATTTCTTCGACAAATTTTCTGTCGAGCGGCAAGACACCGCCCTCGCCCTGAACGACCTCAAACATAATAGCGGCAACACGGTTGTCGTTTACAAGGCGGTTAAGTTCGTCCGTGTTATTTGCCTCACAGTACACAAATCCCCCTGTCAACGGAAGAAAGTCTGTGTGAAACACATCCTGTCCTGTCGCTGCAAGGGTGGTTATGGTTCTGCCGTGAAAACTGTTTTTCAGCGTAATTATCGTATTGTACTCCGCGCCTTTCTTTTCGGCAGCGTATTTACGTGCAACCTTGATTGCACATTCATTTGCTTCGGCACCCGAATTTGAAAAGAACACCTTTTTAAGCCCTGTTTTTTCGCAGAGCTTTTTTGCAAGTTGCGTATTCGGTTCGGAATAGTAAAGATTTGATGTGTGTTGAACGGTTGTAAGCTGTTTTGTTACAGCCGAAACCCATTCTTCATCGGCAATGCCGAAAGTGTTTACGGCAATTCCCGTGCCCATATCAATATATTCATTGCCGTCATCATCAAAGAGGATGGAACCTTTTCCGCCTGTCAGTGCGATATCAAACCGCGCATATGTACCGGCGATATATTCGCGGTCATCGGATTTTATACTCATTTACCCTTTTCCTCCACAACCATTGTGCCGGCACCCTCATCGGTAAGAGTTTCGATAAGCAGTGCGTGCGGCACACGACCGTCCATAATAATAACCTTTTTTACACCGCGGTGTATTGCATCAATGCAACATTCGACTTTCGGTATCATACCTCCGAAAATGGTGCCGTCCTCAAACAGTGCAACCGCATCCTTTATATCAATGCAGGGAATAAGCGAAGACGGGTCGTCCTTATCTTTCAAGACACCTGCAATATCGGTCATAGTGATAAGCCTTTCGGCGTGAAGCGCTGCGGCAATAAAAGCTGCGGCGGTATCTGCGTTTATATTATAGGCATTGCCCTCGTCATCACAGCCGACAGTCGATACAACGGGGATATATCCCTTTTCGAGAAGGTCGGTGATAAGTGTTACATCGACATCGGTTATTTTGCCGACAAAACCGAGACGTTCATCCTTGATTGCCGCCTTGATAAGTCCTGAATCTATGCCCGATATACCCACGGCGCGTCCGCCCATTGTACCGAGTAAATTTACAAGGCTCTTATTTATCTTTCCCGCAAGAACCATTTGAACAATATCAACCGTTTCTTTATCGGTCACGCGAAGTCCGTCCACGAATTTTGTCTCTTTGCCGACACGTGAAAGCATTTCGGTGATTTCGGGACCGCCGCCGTGAACCAGCACAACCCTTACACCTATAAGTCGCAAGAGAACGATATCTTCCATAACCTGATGTTTCAGATCATCATTTATCATAGCGTTGCCGCCGTATTTAATGACAACTATTTTATCCTTGTATTGTTGAATATAAGGAAGAGCTTGTGTAAGAACCTCGGCGCGATGTGCATTACTGATATTAAAAGCCATAATTTTTATATCCCCTTATCACGGTTACTGTTTTTTCAGGTACGGTAATCACCGTTGATTTTTACATAATCATATGTAAGGTCGCAACCCCACGCTTTGGACGATGCATTACCGTCTTTAAGATAAACCAGAATTTCGATTTCGTCCTCAAGCAAAATTTCTTTTGCCTTTTCTTCGGAAAAATCAACGCCGGCACCGTCAACGCAAACGGTTATTTCGCCTTTGGATGAGCGGAATGCGACATCGATTTTATTTACGTCCACATCGGCACCGCTGTAACCGATGGCACACAGCACTCTGCCCCAGTTGGCATCTGCACCGAACATCGCCGCCTTTGTAAGAGAAGAACATACAACCGATTTTGCAACGGTTTTGGCGATATTTTTATCTTTGGCGCCGCAAACACTGCACTCAAGAAGTTTTGTCGCGCCCTCGCCGTCGGCGGCAATGTGTCTGCAAAGCCATACGTTAACGGTGTTTAACGCTTTCATAAATGTGTTGAAATCTTCACCTTCGGAAGTAATTTCGGGATTTCCCGCCATACCGTTGGCAAGAACGGTAACCATATCGTTAGTGGAAGTATCTCCGTCAACGCTTATCATATTAAACGTTTCGGCAATATCGGTTGAAAGCGCGCGTTTAAGCATTTCGGAGTTTATTGCGCAGTCGGTGGTGATAAAGACAAGCATTGTTGCCATATTCGGGTGTATCATTCCCGAACCCTTTGCAATACCGCCGATTTTGCATTCTTTTCCGCCGACCGTAAAACTGACGGCAATCTCTTTAAGTTTCGTATCGGTAGTCATAATGCCTTCCGCCGCGGCAACACCACCATCGTACGAAAGACCGCCAACCAGTTCGGAGATACCGTTTTTTATGGGTTCTATATCGAGCGGCTGACCGATAACGCCGGTTGAAGCAACAACAACATCCTCGGCAGAAATACCGAGTGCCCCCGCTGCAAGCGCACTCATCTGTTCGGCAATCTCAACGCCGTTAGCGTTGCAGGTGTTTGCATTTCCGCTGTTGCAGATAACGCACTGCGCCTTACCGTCTTCAAGATGTTTTTTTGTAACGGTGAGGGGTGCTCCTTTAACAAGATTTGTTGTGTATACCGCCGCGGCATTTGCCGTTTTTTCACTGTATATAAGGCTCAAATCGCGTTTGGTTCTGTTTTTGCGTATACCGCAGTGAATACCGTTTGCTTTAAAGCCCTTTGCGGCACAAACGCCGCCGTTTATAATATCCATGGTTTACAACTCCAGATTGTTTTTCTTATTGCCGCCAAGCAAAATATTAAGACACTCGACAGCGGCGCCCGATGCGCCTTTTCCGAGATTATCGTAACGTGCAACCGACAAAATGCGTTCGTCGTTGCCGTGAACGCTGATTTCCATACCGTCGGTATCGGAAAACTTTGCCGTTGAAAGAAATCCGTTTTCGTCGGCAGACTCGGCAAAGCGCACTATCTCACCGCAATATTTGCGGCGGTAAATATCCTTGATATCCTCAATTCCCTTTCCGCCCAACATACTTTTAAATATCGGAACAGTGACCTGCATCCCGCTGTAAAAATCGTCTACCACAGGGCAAAATATCGGTGCGGTTTCAAGACCTGTTACAGCCGTCATTTCGGGAAGATGTTTGTGCGACTGTGAAAGCCCGTACTGACGCGGTGCGGAAAACAGAAAATCGGGTTCGGGACTCTCATAGTCGGCTATCATCTTTTTGCCTCCGCCGCTGTAGCCCGTAATCGAAAAGCAGGTAAGCGCAGTGCTTTTATCAAGTATTCCCGCTTCAATAAGGGGATAAACAAGCGCAATGAATCCGCTGGCGTGACAACCCGGAACGGCAATCCGCTTGGAATTTTTAATCTTCTGCTCGTGCGCGTCCGAGAGTTCCGGAAAACCGTATGCCCAGTCGGGATTCGTTCTGTGTGCCGTGGAGGTATCTATTACCGCGGTATCGGGGTTATCTATCATAGAAACCGCCGCACGCGCGGCATCATCCGGCAAACACAAAAAAGCAACATCTGCGGCATTCAGCGCCGCCTTTCTCGCGGCGGGATCCTTCCTTTTATCGTCGGTCAGTGTGATAAGTTCAATATCATTTCTGGCGCCGAGTCTTTCATATATGCGAAGTCCCGTAGTACCCGCACTTCCGTCAATAAATATCTTTTTCATTTAAAAACTCCGTAATGTATTCTATCTGTTTGTTTACGGAATCATATCCCGTACCGCCTGCGGAAATACGCTTTTCAACACAGGATTTAAGGGATATTTCCTCATATAAATCACCGTCAAACAAATCGGAAAATTCTTTATACTTTTCAAGCGGAATATTATCCAAAACCGTTTTGTTTTCAACACAATATCCGACAATCGTTCCCACCTGTTTATAAGCGGTTCTGAACGGCATTCCTTTTTTAACAAGATAGTCGGCAAGGTCGGTGGCGTTTATAAAACCCTCCTGTGCGGCATTGAACATATTTTCCTTTAAAACACGCATTGTGGCAATCATCGGGGCGAATATGCCGAGGCATTTTTTAACCGTATCCACTGCATCGAATATTGCTTCCTTGTCCTCTTGCATATCTTTGTTATATGCAAGCGGAAGACCCTTAAGGGTTGTGAGCAACGCCATCAAATCGCCGTATACACGACCTGTTTTGCCCCTTACAAGCTCTGCCATATCGGAGTTCTTCTTCTGCGGCATAATGCTTGAACCCGTGGTATAACTGTCATCTAATTCAACAAATTTAAATTCCCAACTCGACCAAAGTATAATTTCTTCGGAAAAGCGTGACAGGTGCATCATAAGTATGGAAAATGCACTTAGAATCTCAAGACAAAAATCTCTGTCGGATACACCGTCGATACTGTTAAGGGATATCCCTTCAAATCCCAAATGCTCGGCTTCAAAATAACGGTCGGTATCATAGGTTGTACCCGCCAATGCGCATGAGCCGATGGGACATTGACCGAGCATTCTTTTTTCGGCATCGGAAATGCGCTCGAAATCGCGTTTAAGCATAAACGCATAGGTGAGTATGTGGTGTGCAAAAGTTATGGGCTGGGCACGCTGTAAATGTGTGTAACCGGGCATTATGGCATCGGTGTTTTTCGCTGCCAAATCCCTTATTGCGCCGATAAGCGATAAAATCAGTCCGCCGATTTCCTCACATTCATCCGCAAGATACATTCTGATATCAAGGGCAACTTGGTCATTGCGGCTTCTCGCAGTATGAAGTTTTTTGCCCGAATCACCGATTCGCTTTGTAAGCTCCGATTCGATAAACATATGTATATCCTCGGCATTCATATCAATGTCAAGCGCACCGTTTTCAATGTCGTTCAAAATACCGCTGAGTCCGTTTATAATCTCCGCCTTTTCGCTTTCGGAGATAATCTTTTTATCCCCGAGCATTTTTGCGTGCACAACCGAACCGCAAATGTCCTGCCTGTACATTCTTTTGTCAAAATGAACAGATGAATTAAAATCGTCTGCTTGCTTGTCGAGCGCCTTGTTAAAGCGCCCCGCCCACATTTTTTCCATTGTTTATCTCCCGATTATTTTAAATTGTTTTTTGCTTTCATTTTAGCATAAACTTTGGTGGGCAGACCGTAAAGGTTGATAAAGCCCTGTGAATCTTTTTGGTCATAAACCTCGTCCTCGTCAAATGTGGCGATTTCGGGGTCATAGAGCGAATACTGCGAAGTTACGCCCGCATTGATAAGATTTCCCTTGTAAAGTTTAAGGGTTACATCACCCGTAACGGTTTTCTGTGTGGTCTTAACAAAAGAAAGAATCGCTTCGGTAAGAGGTGTAAACCACTGTGCGTTATAAACCAGTTCTGCAAGTTTTTGCGCAACAAGTGATTTATAATGTGCGGTTTCTTTATCAAGGCAAATGCTTTCCAAAACACTGTGTGCTTTATAAAGTATTGCGCCTCCGGGGGTTTCGTAAACGCCGCGGCATTTCATACCGACAAGTCTGTTTTCAACAATGTCAAGAAGGCCGATACCGTTTTCGCCGCCGAGTTTGTTAAGCAATGTAACAAGTTCAACAGCGCCCATTTCCTTGCCGTTAACGGCAGTGGGAACACCCTGTTCGAAATGGATTTTTACATAGGTCGGCTTATCGGGTGCCATTTCGGGCGAAACGCC
Source organism: uncultured Ruminococcus sp. (assembly GCA_964528125.1). Classification (GTDB taxonomy): domain Bacteria; phylum Bacillota; class Clostridia; order Oscillospirales; family Acutalibacteraceae; genus UBA737. The sequence continues at coordinate 835 of CAZGRC010000045.1, read as the reverse complement.
CATTTCAAGGAAGCCCTCTTTGTTATACATAGGTTCGTTTGCGGGGTCTTCAAGGTCAAGACCCTCGTGTGACAGGTGCCATATGTTCTTATCTTTGGAATAGTTGGTTTCACGGCTTATCTTAAGCGGAACATTGTGCGCTTCCGCATAGTCGATTTCTTCGTCACGTGATTTAATATCCCACTCACGCCAAGGTGCGATGATCGGCATATCGGGTGCAAACGCCTTGATGGCAAGTTCAAAACGAACCTGATCGTTACCCTTGCCCGTGCAGCCGTGGCATATGGCATCCGCACCTTCGGCAATGGCAATTTCGGCAATGCGTTTTGCAATGGGGGGACGTGCAAATGCCGTACCGAGCATATAGTCCTCATAAAGCGCGCCTGCCTGTACACAGGGGAATACATAATCTTCAAGAAACTCTTTTGTTAAATCCTCGATGTAGATTTTTGAAGCGCCGGTCTTTATTGCCTTTTCCTCAAGACCCTCAAGTTCGCTTGCTTGCCCTACATTTCCCGAAACCGCAATAATCTCCGGATTATTGTAGTTTTCTTTAAGCCACGGGATAATTATTGAGGTATCAAGACCACCCGAATACGCCAAAACAACCTTTTTAAATTCTTTCTTTGCCATATTTATGACCTCCGTTTTGCATAAAATTCATTTTGTATGCATTTATTTTATCATAACACGAATAAATATGCAAGTAAATTTTATAAAAATGCAAATATTCGTGTATTTTTCCGATAACGCAGGGTAAATTATGCAGGTTTTGTGAATATTTACCCGCACCTTATTCGTCCATAAGTGCATCTCGCGTCTATCGAATATGCGG
>CAZGRC010000044.1:0-7891 GCA_964528125.1 uncultured Ruminococcus sp. | reverse complement strand
GGGTAATATGCTGCCCTCTTTGCTGCCGCGCAGCATGGTGGTGCCGGCGTTGCGCCGCGCCGCGGTTGCGCCGCAAACGCCCTGTCGGGAGATCAGCCGCGAGCAGCGCCGTCGTCTGGTGACGGTGCTGAAAGACTGGACGCTCACCGTGACCGGAACGCGTCCGGTGGAGGAGGCGATTGTCACGGCAGGCGGCGTGAGCGTGCGGGAGATCAATGCCCGCACGATGGAGTCGAAAAAGGCAGCAGGGCTGTTCTTTGCCGGTGAGGTGCTGGATGTGGATGCCTACACCGGCGGATTTAATCTGCAAATTGCTTTTTCTACGGGATTTCTTGCCGGAAAAAGCGCGGCAGAATATGAAGGAGAACGGATTTTATGATATCAGTTGCAATCGACGGACCTGCGGGCGCGGGCAAAAGCAGTCTTGCGCGTGCGGCGGCAAAGGAACTCGGATTTATTTATGTTGATACGGGTGCGCTCTACCGCACCGTTGCGCTCGCCCTTTTAAGGGCGGAGGTTTCAAACCAAGACCTTTTTGCCGTCAAAAAAATTTTAGGCAAAATAAATGTCGAACTCAAGTTTGTAAACGGAGAACAGCGTGTGTTTTTGGACGGTGACGACGTCTCGGACAATATTCGCACACCCGATGTTTCAATGCGTGCATCAAGCTCTTCCGCTTTGCCCGAAGTTCGTGCGTTTTTGCTGGAAAAACAGCGCCGCCTTGCCGAAACCGACAATGTCCTGATGGACGGCAGAGATATCGGCACGGTTGTATTGCCGAATGCCACCGTAAAAATTTTTCTCACCGCCTCTCCCGAAGAACGTGCACGCCGCCGTTTTCTGGAACTCCAGGCAAAAGGTGCGCCCGATACCTATGAACAGGTGTATGAAGATATGGTAAAGCGTGATTATGATGACAGTCATCGCACCATAGCACCGCTCAAACCCGCAGAAGACGCAATAACCGTGGACACCACGGGACTTGATCTTGAACAGTCGCTTTCGCTTATTCTGAAGACCGTGAGGGAAAATCTGAAATGAAGATAACCGTTGCCGAAACAGCGGGTTTTTGCTTTGGTGTGGACCGTGCGGTAAAGTCGGTATATGACCTTATCGACAGCGGTGTTAAGGTCTGTACGCTGGGGCCCATAATCCACAACCCGCAACTGGTCGGGGAACTGGAAAATCACGGTGTGCGCATTGTGGAAATCCCCGAAGAAACAGCGCCCGACGAAACGCTTGTTATCCGCTCACACGGGGTCGGTGCGGATATATTCAGCCGCGCACAAAAAATCGGTGTCAATGTCTGCGATGCCACCTGCCCCTTTGTTTCAAAAATACACAAAATCGTAAATGAACACAGCCGCGAAGGATATACCGTTCTCATTGCCGGTGACCCGAATCACAGCGAAGTTATCGGAATAACGGGTCACTGCGAAGGCGAATTTTTTGTTTTTTCTTCTCCCGAAGAACTTGAAAAACTTTTCCAAAATGACAAAAATCTTGCCGAAAAACCGCTTTGCGCGGTCTCTCAAACCACCTTTAACAAAAAAAAATGGGGTTTTTGCCAAGAAATTTTAAAAAAAGTATGTACAAATCCGAAAATATTTGATACAATATGTAACGCAACCTCGATTCGTCAAACCGAGGCCGCGGAACTTTCCCTTGCAAATGATGTAATGGTTGTCATTGGCGGGCGGCACAGTTCCAACACATCAAAACTTTACGATGTGTGCAGGTCCGGCTGTGACAGAACGATTCTTATTGAAACCGCTGCTGAACTTTCGGCGGAAGTTTTCAAAGGGTGTCGGTCGGTCGGGGTCGTCGCCGGTGCTTCCACGCCGGCGGGTATAATAAAGGAGGTCATTCAAACCATGTCGGAAATTATGCAACCGGTAGACGAACAGGTAACGGAGGAAAAAGAAACTGTTCAAAAAACATTTGAGGAAATGACGGATGAGGAAGCACTTGAAGCTTCTCTCAGCGGCCTTACGGGCGAACAGAAAGTACGCGGTGTTGTTCTTGCTGTTGATTCATCTGAAATTCAGGTGGACATCGGCAGAGGACTCGCCGGCTATGTAACCGCAAGTGAGTATTCTCTCGATCCTAATGTGAATCTTACTGAGGAGGTTAAAGTCGGTGATGAACTCAATCTGATCATTATGAAGGTCAGCGATCCTGACGGAACCGTAATGCTTTCAAAGCGCCGTTACGACGCCATTGCCGGTTGGGACAATATAGTCGCCGCAAAAGACAGCGGTGAAATTCTCACAGGCGTTATCAGAGATGTTGTAAAGGGCGGCGTTGTTGCCTATGTAAACAATGTTCGCGTATTCATTCCCGCTTCACAGGCAACCGCTTCCAGAAACGATTCTCTCGAAGAACTCAAGGGCACAGAAGCGTCTTTCCGCATTATCGAAATCGGTCGCGGACGCAGGGCAGTCGGCTCTATCAGAAGCGTTCTTCGTGACGAACGCAAAGCCGCCGAAGAAAAGGTATGGGCGGAAATCGCAGAGGGCGACCGTTTGACGGGCGTTGTTAAGTCACTCACCTCTTACGGTGCCTTTGTTGACATCGGCGGTGTTGACGGAATGATACATATCTCCGAACTTTCGTGGCAGCGCATTAAGAACCCGTCGGAGGTTCTGAGTGTCGGTGACACCGTTGAGGTATATGTAAAAGCTCTTGACCGTGAAAAGAAGAAAATTTCTTTGGGCTACAGAAAAGCCGAAGATAATCCGTGGACTGTTTTCGCCAACAACTACAATGTAGGCGACACCGTTAAAGTCACCATCGTAAGTATGACAACATACGGTGCATTTGCAAGAATAATCCCCGGTATCGACGGTCTTATCCACATTTCTCAGATTGCGGATAAGCACATCAACAAGCCGCAGGATGAACTTACCGTGGGTCAGGAAGTCGAGGCACAAATCACCGCCGTTGACTTTGAAAGAAAGCGCGTAAGCCTTTCCATCCGCGTTCTGCTTGAAAATGCTGCGGCAGAGGAAGAAACCGTTGCCACAGCGGCATCCGCAGAAGAAGCTCCCGCAACAGAAGTTGCAGAGGAAGCTCCTGTCGCCGAAGCAGAGGAAACCGCCGCCGAATAATCGGCAAAATGCGTTGTTTTTAACATCCGCATAAACTGAATTTTGAAAGGTTCGGGGTTCCGCACGGCGGCACTTCGGACCTTTTCGGCTTTTTTAAAAGAAGAATATTAAAAAATATACTGTTCAGAGGTGAAAAAATTGAAAATCCGACTTAAACATAACCGCGGTATAAGAATTCAATCGCGAATAATCGGAACCGCAGTAATGTTGCTTTTGCAAATTGTGTTTTTGGTGTTTGTCGCCATAAATATTTCCACAGGTTCGGTGTTGATTTACACTCTTTCGTCAATGCTCGGTGTTATCACGGTGGCATATATCGTAAACAAGCGTGGCAATCCCAGTTATAAAATAATGTGGATTGTATTTATACTCGTCTTCCCCGTTTTCGGAATAACGGTCTATATTCTTTGGGGCGGAGGGCGCATTTTCCCGAACTTTAAAAAAAGAATGCAAAATTGCGAATCCCATTTTTTGCCCCGTCTTAACGATGACAGCCGCGCTCACGACAAATTACGTTACTGTGACCTTGTTCACTCACGTCAGGCACAGTATCTTTCTCACGAATCGGGTTATCCGCTCTATACGGATACTTCTACCGAATACCTTTCGCCGGGCGAAGCGTTTTTGCCGCGTTTTCTTGAAGAACTTGAAAAAGCGGAAAAATACATATTCATTGAATTTTTCATAATTGCCGAAGGCAAAATGTGGGACAGCATTCACGATATCTTGCGCAGAAAAGCCGCAGAAGGCGTCGAAGTAAAAATAATTTTCGACGATTTCGGTTCGATTAAACGCCAGCATAAGGATTTTATTTCCCGTCTTCGCAGTGAAAACATCGGTGTTGCAATATTCAATAAGATTCAGTTTTCGCTTACCGTCTTTTTAAACAACCGCAATCACCGCAAAATTGTGGTTATCGACGGCAAAACCGCAGTAACGGGCGGTCTTAATCTTGCGGATGAATATATTAACGAAATCGAACGGTTCGGCTACTGGATGGACAGTGCCGTTATAATAAAAGGCAGTGCGGTGGACAGTTTTGTCGCAATGTTTTTAAGCATTTGGGAGTTCACTACCCGTGAGCGCCTGAATTTCGACCGATACCTTGCAAACAGCGCTGTCCCTTGTGACGGATTTGTGCTCCCCTACTGTGATGACCCTCTCGACGATAAAAATCCCGCCGAGGGAATTTATATGCAAATCCTCAACGGTGCACAAAAATATGTCTATATCACGACACCGTATCTTATTATCGATTCGACAATGACAGCCACCCTTAAACTCGCGGCAAAGTCGGGTATAGATGTGCGCATACTCACCCCGGCACTCCCCGATAAATGGTATGTGCACCCCGTCACGCAGTACAGTTATCTCGAACTGCTTGAAGCGGGTGTAAAGATTTACGAATACACCCCCGGATTTGTACATTCAAAACTCTTTGTTTCCGATGACAGTGTTGCCACCATAGGCACAGTTAATATGGATTACAGAAGTTTTGCTCTGCACTTTGAGTGCGGGGTGTGGATTGCCGGCAATCAAACCGTTAAAGACATAAAAAAACATTTTGAGCTGCTGCTGACACAGTCAAAAGAAATCACCCTTGAAGAATGGAAAAAAAGTCCCTTGCGCGAGCGTTTTAAACGTGCGATATTGCACCTTTTCGCACCTTTTATGTAAAAAAACACATCATTTTTGTTGACAATATCACGTTTTGCGTTATAATATAATTAAGAAATTGTTTTTAATAAGTTTTGTGAAAGGCGGGCTTTATTATGAAAGGAATAGTAAAAATAATTATCGCGGTTTCGGTAATCTTTACTGCCGTTGTCGGCGCACTTATCGTGTTTGACAGACTCACCAACAAAAACAGGCTGGATGATGATTATCTTGATTGCGATATACCGGACGATTTCACCGAAGAATAACTTTTAACGGCTCTCAAAACGAGGGTCGTTATTTTTTTGCCCGCGCCGCTATTCCGAGTTTAGGAACAATACGTTTTTACATATGTCAAAATCCGATATTTGTTTTCATCAATTAAAGCCGAAAAAAGCAATAATTCCAAAAAAAGTAATATTGCTTTCGACGTATAAGTAATGTATAATGTAATCACTTGTTTACAGGAGTGACATTATGAAAAAATTTATTGCCTGCCTTTTAACCTTTTGTCTCACGCTCGGTGTTTGCATAACGACAACTGCCGAAAATTCCGCTTCACCCAAAGACGGCGGTGTTGAAATTTCAGCTGAAAACTATTATAAAATGGAAAAAACTCTGTCTGCGCTTCCGAAAACCTTTGAAGCAACGATTTATGTCCCGAAAGAGTATTATGAAACCGTTGAAGCCGATTATATATTCAGCAACTACCGTGATACCGGAATGTATTTAAAAATCAACAAATGGGGTCAACCTATGTTGTTTTACAATTACGAATTGCCCTCCGGCGGTGATGAAACAAGGGTAAGTATATATTTTGACAAATGCAATGTAATGACCGGCGACTGGGCTCATCTCGCAATTACATACGAATCGTCAACCAAAACATTTTATTGTTATTTAAACGGAGAGTTTAAACAGTCCATACAAACAACCGGCGACATAGATTATGCACCAAACAGTCCTTTTTTCATAGGCAAAGATAACCGTATTGCCCACGGCTGGAAAGAAGAAGCGTATTTTAAAGGAAGAATCAAAAGTCTTTCCATGTTTTCGGATTTCCGTACAGCCGAAGAAATTAAAAATGACTTTACGCGTGTTGACACAACCGACGAAAATATAATTTGCGATTATATTTTTGACGGTATGTATAACAAAAGGGTTGAAGACAACAGCGCAAACAACTTTGACTTGTGGTGTCCTCCGGTTTCAAACGGTGTTGAAACCGATATTTTCAACTATTACGAAATGGAAAACCCCCTTGATTTTCTCCCCCTGACATATGAAGCGAATATTTACATTCCGTCTTATGTGAATTTACCCGATAATTATGAGGGGGCTATCATAGGAAATTACCGCGATATCGGTGCCACGGTTTATATAAACAAGTGGAAAAATCCTCGTATTAAATACTGCTACTGCGACTCGAGCGGCGAAATTAAAGAAACAATCTATACTTTTACAAAAATCGGTCTTGCTGAGAATAAATGGTTGCACCTTGCCATAGTTTACAGTCCCGAAGACAAAACACTTATGTGCTATGTTGACGGTGTGCTAAAAGAAACACTGTCAATTTCACCGCCAACCCCCGACGGCACATATGTTTACGCACCGAAATCCGCATTCTTTATCGGAAAAGACCGACGCAGAGAACACAATTTTGCCAACGAAGCTTTTTTTGTCGGCAAAATTCGCTCGATCACACTTTTTTCAGATATCCGCACAGCAGAAGAAATTGCCGCAGACAAAGATTATGTTGACAGTAAAACCGACGGAATTATGGCACACTATATTCTTGATGATGCCGCTCTTTCGGATGTTAAAGACCAAACCGCAAACGGAAATGACCTTAAATTCGCCGCAAAATATGTTAAGGAAAACGACCAACTTAAAGATTATGCATATTCTTTCGCAATAATCGGTGACACACAAAACCTTAATGATCGCCATCCCGAAAATTTTCCGCTGATCTACGATTTTATCGTTAATAACGCCAAGTCTAAAAAAATTGCTCACGTCTTCGGTCTCGGAGATATAACAAACCGCGATACCGACAAAGAATGGGCATTGGCAAAAACGCAAATAAGCCGACTTAACGGTGTGGTTGATTACTCGCTTGTTCGCGGCAACCATGACAGCATTGAACATTTTAACGAATATTTCGGCAAGGATTCCGATTCGGGATATTACAACCAGCTTGCCGGTTGGTGTGAAGCTCAAAAAAGTCGGGAAAACAATTATTCCGATACCGACGGAATCACAAACAGTTACCGCTATTTCACTGCAGGAGATATTGATTATCTTGTTGTAAATCTTGATTACGGTGTTGACGATACCGCGCTTTTATGGGCAGAAGAAATTATCAAAACTCATCCCAATCATAATGTCATCATAAACACTCACGCATATCTTACATCCGATGGCACAACCCTTGACGATGACGATATGCACTCCCCCACCACGCACGGCACATACACAAACAACGGTCAAACCTACTGGGAAAAACTCATCTCAAAGTACAGCAATATCGTTATGGTGCTTTCCGGACATATCGACTCGGATTATATCCTGATGAATCAATCCAAAGGCGAACACGGCAACACGGTAACTTCGTTCCTTATAGATCCTCAGGGTATGGACTATCAGGATCCGGGAGTCGGTATGGTTGCAATGTTCTACTTTTCAAAAGACGGCAAAACCGTTCAGGTCGAATATTATTCTACCGTAAACAACGCATATTGGCTTAAAGAAAATTTATATACGTTTAATATTGATAAAGTTGATCCGCTTTACGGCGATGTCAATGATGATGCAAAAGTCAATATTATCGATCTCATCCGTCTGAAAAAAGTGCTTGCAAAGGAAGAAGTAAAATATAACAAACGAACTTCCGACTGTAATATTGATAAATTGATCGATGCCTCCGACCTTATCACCATCAGACAAATAATCTTCGGAATAAAATCATAAATTTACATACCGCACCAAAGCACTGTACCGAATCCGTCCGATTTTGCTCGGACGGATTTTTATCTGCGTAAACCTCAAACACCGAGACACATTTTAATTGTCAATTCCATTGTAGTAAATCCGATAGTCAGACATTGTTCCAGGTGAACCATAAT
>CAZGRC010000043.1:0-7910 GCA_964528125.1 uncultured Ruminococcus sp. | reverse complement strand
GCGCATACAGCACTGGATGAACCGACACTGTATGCCGAAAAGACTTTATAATTTTCTTTTCCTTGACAGACGCTATGATTTTACCGTGGCATTTTTGGAAGGGCTTTCGACAATTCTTGCGGCAAATACCGCAGTTTGCACCGGCGACAAAAAATTGGCTTGGATTCATATTGATTTGAAAGAACAAAATTGGGTTTTGCCGTTTTATCGCAATATTGATGCACAAATTAAAAGTTATAAAACTTTCGATCGCATTTTCTGTGTGAGTGAAACGGTTCGTGATTCATTTACGGATATAATAGGATACCCCGAAAAGGCCGTGGTTCAGCACAATCTTGTTGATACACGCAGTGTTGAAGAAAAGGGCAATTTGCCCTGTCCCATGACACGCCCAGACGGTCTGTTGCTTTGCACCGTAGGCAGACTTAATCCCCAAAAAGGCTATGACCGCCTTATAAACAATATCGCAAAACTTAAATCCGAAAATATTCTCTGTAAACTTTGGATATTGGGTGAAGGCACGCTTAGAGAGGAACTTGAAAGACAAATTAAAGACCTCGGACTTTGTGATGATGTTTTCCTTTTAGGATTTAAAGAAAATCCGTTTTGCTATGCCGCTCTGGCAGATGTGTTTGTCTGTTCTTCAAGAGCAGAGGGCTACAGCACTGTTATTACGGAAAATCTGTTGCTCGGCAAACCGATTGTCTCCACACTTTGCGCAGGTGTGCGCGAACAGTTGGGTGACAGTGAATTCGGAATTGTCACCGAAAACACTGAAGAAGCGCTGTTTGACGGACTTAAAAAAATGCTGACAGATGCGTCGCTCCGTGAGTTCTATGCAAAAAAAGCCGCTGAACGCAGCCATGAAATCACATATGACATTATATTAAATCAGTATTCGGAGATTTTTTCATAAAGAGGGATTTTAAATGAAAATTTCGGTCAGTATAAGCGCGTATAACGCGCAAGAAACCATTGCCCGCACTATAAAATCGGTGTTGGCGCAAACATACAAAAACTTTGAAATTATAATAGTAAACGACGGTTCCACCGATAAAACTCTCGAAATTGCCGAAAAATACCGTGTTGAAAATCCGGATAAAATTTCAATAAAAAGCATCGAAAACGGCGGTCTTGCAAATGCACGCAACACGGCTTTCCCGCTTTGCACCGGTGATTTGTATATAAATCTTGATTCCGATGATTATCTTGAAAACGATACCTTTGAAAAAGCAGTTTCCGTTTTCAATACCGACAGTGAGATTGATGTGTGCTTCTACGGATACAAGTCGTTTGACAAAGACGGAAATTACTTTGATTACTATCTTGAAACCAAGCAATATCCCGACGGAATTATAAGCGGTATCGAAGCTTTTCAAAACCGTATAAAACGTAAAATTTGGATATGTCAGGGTAATGCCGTATACCGTATGTCAATGATTCGCGAAAACGGCATTGAAAATCACAAGGGCAAAAACCAAGGTGAAGATATGTACTTTATAAGTCGGTGTCTGCTCGCCTCAAGAAAGGTTGCACACTTTGAAGGTGACAATTTTTGCTGTATGGCACGCACCAATTCAATGAACCGCGAAAAGTTCAACAACAGTTTTTTTCAAACCGTGGAACTTCTTGACCTGCTTATCGAAAACGTGAAGCATGACTATCCCGACAAACTTGATGACATACTCCCCTATCTTTATGCCGAAAAATCAACACAAACACTCGCCATAATAAAAAGAATGGCATCCGCCCTCAAATACGGTGAATACAAGCGCCGCACCGCAGATTTACAGCGAAATCTCAAACTTCTCGACAAATCGGCGGTCGCTCCGATAATTTCAAAACAAAAATGCTTGGAATTCAACATCTGCCGTTTTTCCCGCGGTGTATTCTTTTTTATGACAAAACTTTATTACCGTATGGGTAAAGCGTGAATAAAATGAGTAAAAACAATTACAGTTATCTTGCAAAAAATGTCGGGCTTCTTACTCTCAGTAATTTTGCCACCAAAATATTAAGCTTTTTTCTTATCCCGCTTTATACAAGTATTCTTACAACTGCAGAGTACGGTATATATGACCTTGTAAGCACCTCCGTTCTCCTTCTGACCCCTATACTTACAATAAATATAATGGAACCGGTGACAAGGTTTTCAATGGAAAAGAATGCCGACCAAAAAGGAATATTTACTATAGGTATGCGTTACTTTTTCGGAAGTTGCGCCCTGCTTGCAGTCTTCCTTCTGATTAACGAACTGTTCGGTTTGTTTCCGGCAGTTTCAAAATATGCCGTTTTCTTTTTCTGTCTTTATACCGTCAGCACACTTTCGGGGATTGTTTCGGGCTTCGCGCGCGGACTTGATATGGTAGCGGATGTAGCGGTTTCCGGCGTTATTACCACCTTTGTTACAATCACTCTTAATATTCTGTGCCTTGTATTTCTTTCACTGGGTCTTACAGGCTATTTTATCGCAAACATTGCGGGATTCCTGTTTCCGAGCGTTTATCTGCTCATCAGAATGAAATTCTGGCGATATACCACTCTCGGCAAGGTTAACCGCACACTGCACAAAGATATGATAGCCTACGGCAGACCGATGATTGCCACTAACATTGCATGGTGGATAAACAGTATGGCGGATCGCTATGTAATCGTTCTGCTTCGCGGTGTTGATGCAAACGGCATATATTCCGTCGCATCGAAAATACCGATGATAATGAATATAATACAATCCATATTCAATCAGGCGTGGACACTGTCTGCCGTCAAAGAATTCGACAGCGATGACAAGGACGGATTCTTCTCCGATATTTACAATAAATACAGTGCACTTATGGTTATGGTATGCTCTGCCCTGATCGTGCTTGACCGACCTCTCGCACATTTCCTTTACGCAAAAGACTTCTTTTCCGCTTGGAAATATGTTCCTTTTTTGCTGGTGTCGGTTGTTTTCGGTGCAATGTCCGGTTATTTAAACGGAATTTTTTCCGCACTCAAAAAGGTGAACATTCTCGCCGTCTCCACCTGTGTAGGTGCCGTTGTAAACCTTGCGCTGAATTTCCTGCTTGTGCACTATATCGGTCCCATTGGTGCTGCGATTGCCACAGCAATCTCCTATGTTGTGGTATGGGTTGTTCGCATAGTAAGGGTTCGCAAATATATGCGTCTCAGAATAAAGTTAAAGCGCGACTGCATCGCATATCTTATACTTCTGGTACAAACCGTATTGGTACTGTTCTTTAAGAATGACTCTTTGATGTTATACGCAGTCTTGGCACTTGCCTTTATTGCGGTTGCTCTGCTCTACTTCAAGGATATTATTTCGGTTGCAAAGATGTTACTTTCGCGTTTTATAAAAAAAGATTAAATGTGACACAAACGGATATAAAAATTCCCGAAGAGAGAAAAACTCTTCGGGAAATACTTTTTATAATACTTTTTTAAATTTAAGAATTCGGAAAATGCCTTTAAGCAGTACATTTATAATAAGAATCATAAGCGAAACCACTGCTGCACACTCAAGTTGCATTTGTGCCTCAAACTGATTTATCATAAGTGATACCGGCTTGTTTGAGGTTGTTGCCAGAAAAGACACCGCCGAAATTGTCATCATACAGTTTACAAAGAAATATGAAAACATTTCAATCAATGTGTCCTTGCACTGCGGTATATAGACATCTTTTATCATATGTGCGCGGTTAATATCAAGTGTTTGCGCAACGCCGTCCAAATTCGGATTTATCTTTGAAAGCGAGTTATACATCATAAGATACGGCGATGCAATAAAGTGCACAATATTTACGATAACGAGTATAATTACAGTACCGTATATCGAATTTTTATTAAATGTAAGTACATACGAAAGGCCCAACACCACGCCCGGTATGGCGGCAGATGTCATTGATGAAAGATGTAAAAAACGTGACGATGGCGACTTTACACGCGCCGACAAATATGCCGTTACAAAAGCGATTACAGTTCCGCACAAAGCCGTGCCGACCGCAATTATAAGGGAGTTTATCAAATACTCACCGGCTCTTAAATTCAAAGCTTTTTCTATGTTTGATAATGTAAACGTAAGATTTGACGGATAATTTTCGGCAAATGCCAATATAACAAATGCCGCAATCGGGAGGAGGGTAAACAGCGTTATAACGCCGCAAAAAAGATACGAAAGTGCCTTTGTTCCTCCCTTATCGGAAACGTTGCAGGGTTTTGTCACGAATGCGCTGTTACCTTTATCTTTATTGGCAAGGTCGATAATAAATGCAATCACAGCCGGAATCAGCAATATGACCCCGTAAACCGCACCCTTTCCGAAATCCAACTGACCTATTACTTCTTGGTACATCACGGTAGCAACGGTGATGTATTTCCCGCCGACCATAAGGGGGACACCGTAATCGGTAATAACCATTGTAAAGGTCGCAAAAAGTACCGATATAAGCGGTTTGCGAAGATACGGCAACATAATGGCGGTAAACTGGCGATATTTCGGTATTCCGAGAACCTGCGCCGCTTCATAAGGCGAACCGTCTTCATATCGAATAACATCAGCCAGCATAAGATACGCCACGGGGAAAGTGTACATAACCGAGCCTATAACTATTCCGCAAAGTCCGTAGATACTACCGCTGAAATTAAACAGTCGCGTTATAATACCGTTATTTCCGAAGAGTATAACCAAACCCATACCGCTTGAAATGGAGGGTATGAGCATCGGCAATGTGAATATGACACCGAAAATCCCTTTGAAACGAATCTTTGTGCGCTGAATACAGATTGCCAGAAAAAATGCCAAAACAACCGTTATAACAGTGCTTATAACCGATGAAACCAGTGAATTCGTAACTGCCTGAAAAAACACCGGAGAGTTTACAACACGGTGTATGCTGTCCGAATCCATATGTGAAAACATCCGTATAAGCGGCAGGAATACAAACCCGACAAACACTATTGACAGCAATATTTTTATATAATCCGTGCGGCTAAGTGAGGTTAAAGAAAATTTTGATTTCATTGTTTACTTCCTCACATACTTTGCCAACGAATCGATTTTCGTATTAAGATTATAAATAACAAAATCTTTGACATAATCGTTTGCGGGGCTGTTCACAATATTTTCGGGGGTGTCAAGTTGCTCAATCGCCGCTTCTTTCATAACCATAATGCGATCTGACATAGCAAAAGCTTCTTCCTGATCGTGGGTAATGTATATCATTGTGGTGCCGAACTCTTTTTGAATACGTTTAAGTTCTGCTCTGAGCGAAAGGCGCGTTGCCACGTCAAGTGCCGACATCGGCTCGTCAAAAAGTATGATATCCGGATTTAACACCAGCGTTCTCGCAATGGCAACCCGCTGTTGCTGACCGCCCGAAAGTTCCGAAGGTTTTTTATTCATATGGTCGGTAAGATTTAAATTATCAATTACCGCCAATGCCTTTTCGCGAACCTTTGCCCGCGCTTCACGTCCCTTATTCTCTTTCTTGATTCTCAGCGCATATTCCACATTCTGCAAAACGGTCATATTTTCAAACAACGCATAGTTTTGAAACACGATACCCATTCCTCGAAATGCGGGGTGATAATCGGTTATATCGACACCGTCTTTATATACCTTTCCGTCGGTCGGCTTTAAAAGACCGATGAGAATTCGCAGTATGGTCGTCTTGCCGCACCCCGACGGACCGAGTATTGAAAGAAATTCACCGTCTTTAACATCAAAACTGACATTATTTAAGGTGTGTTTTCCGTCAAAAATCATTTCAAGATTTTGCACAACAAGTTTAGTGTTTTCCATATTGTTCCCTCAAATCGCACGCTCAGTGTTTCCACGCTTCAAGCAGGCGCTCTTTTTCCTCGATTGTATTGCCGTTCATATCGGCATATACAATGTTTTTCGGATAATTTTTAACTTCACAGATTTTATCTTTATAAATCTGTTCGGGATAGAATTTCTCGTTGTGTTCATAGTTGCATTCGTTTACAAGAAAATCAAAAACTTCCTTTACACATTCGCGTGTTTCTTTGCCTTTAATCATAGTCATACCGTAAAGAGTGAAGGGCGAGCCCTCTTCAAAAAAGCATATTTTAAGCGGTGCACCGTCGTTTATCTGTATAACCGCCTGCGCCGTCATACCGAGACCGAGCGCAACCTCACCCTGAACAAGTGCGTTGACGGGACCCGAACCCGAAGAAGTGTATTGCAGAATATTTTCCGAAAGGTCATCAAAATATTTAAACGCCTTATCTTCACCCCAAGAGTTCACAAGACTCTTAAGGAACATATATCCCGTGCCCGAAGATTTGGGACTCGGCATTGAGATAAGTCCTTTATATTCGGGTTTCAGCAGATCCTCATAATTTGTCGGCTCGCTCAATCCTTTATCCGCCAACACCTTCGTGTTAACAACTATCGCACCGCCGTTACGGCACTGGATTATATAATTTCCGCCGTCTACGGTATCGTCACAGTAAACACTTCGGTCATATTCCGAAAGGTCGGCAAACAAACCTTCTCTGTCCAACTGTGACAAATACGCATATTCAAGGTCATGGGTAATATCACATTCGGTAGCATCACCTTCGGCAAGCAATTTTGCGGCGTGATTGCCTGTAGACATATATTCAACCGTAATATCGTAATCGGGGAATTCTTCGCGCAGACGAGCATTTAAATCCTCAACAACATAATCCTCTGCACTGGTGTAAATGAGTATTTTTTCTTTTTTAGAGCCACAGCCTGCAAGAAACATTGTAAATAGCACTGAAACGACCAAAAGCAACGCTGTGATTTTTGCGGTTTTTAAAAATTTCATACGAATAACCTCTCATTAAATTTGATTTTAAAATCTGTATTATTATAACCGATTTAACATCAACGATAAGTGGGGTCTATGCGTTTTAAATCGGTAAAACTGTCAATTTCGATTAAATCGTCAAATGTGCAGGGGCGAACCTCAACCTTGTAATTTTCAAGACAGTATTCAAGTGCCACCTGATCCCAATACCGTTCCTTACCGCCAGGCATATGATACACTTTTTCTATATCGCTGTAAAGTTTTGCACCGTGCTCGGCATTCCAATAAGATATACCGAACATATGATAGCAGTTGGTACCGCCTATCCCGATTCTCGTAACAATGCGGTTTTTGGTTTCAAGGCACCAATCGTCAGTGGTTTCAACCGGAACACCGATATAATTTGTCGTATACTGATATTTTCTTATTAAATCGTGATTGTAAAGCACAAGATCGGCTTCAAGCACATATGCATTTTGCAACAAATGGCGGGCGCACATTGCCGAAGATATGTTGTTCGCCTCATTGTAAAGCGGATTTTCAATAAACTTTATCATAGGATATTTATATAAAAGTTGATCGAACTGTTCACCGAGATATCCGCGAACCACATAAATTTCTTCAATACCAACAGCAACAATCGCATCAAGCAAAGTGTCTATCATACGGGTTCCGTTTACGCGCACCAAGGGTTTAGGCGTGTTAAGGGTGATGGGAACAAGTCTCGAACCGAAACCCGCTGCAATAAATATCGCACGCTTAACACGGTACGGTTCAAGTACCTTATACCCTGCTTCGGTAACCGCCCCGTCGGCAATATATCCCTGTTCGGTAAGCGACGCTAACATCTTATTTACCGAACCTACCGACATTCCGCTGCCCTCTGCAATTTCACGCTGAGATTTTTTATCTTTGTTTCTTTCAAGATAAGTCAAAACATTAAATTGCTTTTCGGATAATTCAAAACTGTTCATTTATACCATCCTCTGTAATTAAAATTCAAGTTTTGAACATTTCAGGTGAGAAAATCAGCCGCAAACGTTCATTTTTTACGATTATACATCGAATTTTGAGCATTGTCAATAGTTTTATTAGGCTCTATAATAAATG
>CAZGRC010000042.1:0-7920 GCA_964528125.1 uncultured Ruminococcus sp. | reverse complement strand
CGCTACCGAGGGATTTTAAGTCCCTTGTGTCTGCCTATTCCACCACAGCGGCATACAATTTATAATAGACCAATTGCGGCGTTTTGTCAAGAATTTTTTCGGATTTTTTTATCTTGTCGGCGTTTTTTCTGTTTTTTAAGGCGGAATTTATTTTTTTAAGTCTGCGGTTTTATTTGAAAAGAAAGTGTTTTACGAATTTGTGTCATAATATTCGGAACGGATTGGCGGCATAATA
Source organism: uncultured Ruminococcus sp. (assembly GCA_964528125.1). Lineage (GTDB taxonomy): Bacteria > Bacillota > Clostridia > Oscillospirales > Acutalibacteraceae > UBA737. The sequence continues at coordinate 7,685 of CAZGRC010000042.1, read as the reverse complement.
ATATCTCCACCCGGTTGCTAAAGCAAAGACATAAACAGGGTGTGAAATCTCGGAACCCGGCGAGCGGAGATTATATGGTATAAATACCCGTTTTCTGAATAAAGGCAATATTTTTTAATTAAAGAAGTATGCTAACGCTTTTCTTTGAAAATAAAAATACTCGCAAATGCGGAGGAAATAAGCAAAGCCAAGACTACCATTGTTGCAAAATCGAGAAATCTGTCAAAAATGTGGGTGAAGATTCCCGTGACCGACACACCGAGACATATTACGGATGGCATGGTGAGGAGATAGTACACCTTAAAAAGTTTGCCGGTGCGTTTTGGATTTGGAGAAACGCTCAGAACCCACTTTGAAAGGTATCTGCTTGCGTGTTTTCTATGCCGTAATTCGAGACGTTTTTTATAAATGTCTTCCAAAGTGAGCCCTGCCGAATCATAAATTTCGCGCAGTAACCGTCCCGATAAAAAACGGTTCATTATTATCATAAACAGAAAGAATATTGCGTAGAGAATTGCCTTTTCATTCATTAAAATTACTCCTTTTCCTGCCAACTTTTGCCGTTGTCGTGTGAAATATATGTTTTTTGTTCTGGAGACGGAATTTGGGTGTAGCCGCTTGCTTTGAATTTAAGTCCGCTCTGTGTTATTTCGGGCAGGGTATAATAATCATATGTGTTACCCGCAATATCGAACAGAGAAAATGTTTTGCCGCCGTCAAGTGTTCTGTAAAGGAGACAGCTATCACCGGAAGCGGAGGGCATATTTAAAAATCCGATGTTTTCGGTTGTGAAAATGAATTCACTTGCTGTTTTAAAAGCAGGACCGTTCGGTGTGTCGATTCCGAAAAAAACGGGGTTCCAATTTTTTCCGCCGTCTGAGGTTTTGCTGATACGGCCGAATGCCGTACCCATTGCCGCGTCGCATATTTCAAACATATAACCGATATTATTATCGAGAAACTGCAACGCGTGAGCGGCGTAGTTTTCTTCTAATTTGTATTCGTACCAATCTTTGCCTCGGTTATCCGATATTACAAGGCTTTGATTGCTGTTTTCGTTTTTTACAAACACCGTCTTAGATTCGCTTATTACGAAAAGTTTGTCATCGATGATTATCTCGTCGGACGGATAGGGAACTTCGACTGTATTTTTGCCGTCATAACTTATATACAGTGTGCCGTTTTTTACGGCGAATTCTCCTTTGCCGATATTGAGAATAGTGTAATCGGTGAGGTCGGCACCTTTGTGTGTGGTGCAAAACAGGGTATAGGTTGCTGATTTTTCGCTGTCTACAGGGAAAAGTGTTACGGTGCCTCCCGCGACGATAATGCCTGTTTTGGCATCGATTTTACAGTCGTGGTTGAGTGCCACGGTATACTTCGGCGTGTTGCCGCTTTTAAGGACAATCGCCGTTGTTCCGTATTGCCGACAGTCGGAATAATCGAAAAATTCGGTTTTGCCGTCAGTTGTCAACGTGAAACCTTTAGTGTCGGTTGAAAGTTTGATGTTTTTGCCGCTTTCGGTTGTCCAGTCACCGAGTAATGCGGTTGAAACATAATGATACGAAGTTGTGTCACCGCGTGTTCCGTATGTTGCGACAAATGTGTTGATATTATCGGAAAAATCCTGCCACGTGAGGCTGCATATATCATTTTCAAGCCAAACGGTTTTGATTTCGCCCGACACCTCGTTTTGGAGATTTTCTTTGGGCTTTGCAAATAAAAACAGTTTCGGGTTTCGGTAGAAGGTCGCGCCACCGTTGTTTTTGTTGATTTTAACCGTAACGGCATATTTTAAATCGGGTGAAACGGATATGACACTGCGGCGCAGAGTGAAAGGTTTTGAATACAATATATTTAACAACATAAGAACGCCGCAAACCGAGAAAATAAGTGTGTTTGTTCTTTGTGATTTAATTGTAATTGCGGCGAAAATTCCCGCAGAGAGTACGGCGATCGCATTTATAAGCTGAAAAAGGAAATCGGAGATATATTCATATCCGTGCGGTTTTAAAACAAATATATATCCGCATTGCAATAGTAGTGATACGGCAAATACGGCGGGGGATATAACGGTGAGGAGTTTGGCGATTTTTTCACGAACTCGGCGCGCTGCATTGATTTGTGCATTTACCGCGGCAATGTCAAGGGTTTTGTCGATGTTTTCCTCGGCGGACATTACGCCGTGCTCGCCCTCAAGCAGTTCCGCAACCGTTACACCGAAATAATCCGCCAGAGAAGTGAGCAGTGTAATATCCGGAAAACTGAGACCGCGTTCCCACTTTGAAACGGCACCGCCGGTTATTCCGAGTATTTCACTCAGCTGTTTTTGTGTTATGCCCTTTTCTTGGCGCAATTCTCTTATGAAAGAACCGAATTTCATATTGTCCATAGAGTGTCTTCCTTTCGTTTAGAATATGATTTTATCACCGAAAGCGGATTTTTTCAATCGACTGTTGGTAGAATCGGCGCCTTTAGCGGATTATTTCGTCTATATTCATTGCAATAACCATTATCGGCAAATGGTTTTGAAAAGAGCATGCATATCTCCGCGACGGGAAGACATACACGCTCAAAAGGTACTGATTATTTGCTTTCGTATTTGGCAACGACTTTTTTAATGCGATCGGCGGGGTCGAGAAGTCCGCTGATGGAATTGTCGTTGTTAAGTGTTTCGATAAGCAGAGCAATATACTTTGACATATTTACACTGCAATACCATTCGCGTGAGAGAAGGTCGGGGGTTTGATAAATAAGGTTGGTGGTGAACACCTTGTCGATAAGACCTTTTTCATAATATTCATCAAACTTTGTAAGCCCTTCAACGAAAAGACCGAATGTTGAAAATACGAATATTCTGCCCGCACCGCGCTCTTTTAATTTGGCGGCGATATCCAGCATAGATTCACCGGAGGAAATCATATCGTCAACGAGGATGAGGTCTTTGCCGTGTATATCGTTGCCTAGGAACTCGTGTGCTTCAATGGGATTTTTGCCGTTTACAACGATAGAATAGTTGCGGCGTTTATAGAACATACCGAGGTCAAGTCCCAAAACCGAAGAATAGTAAATGCAACGTCCCATACCGCCCTCATCGGGAGAAACTATCATGGTGTGGTCGCGGTCGAGTTTGATGTCATCATATGTGCGAAGCAAAGCCTTGATCATTTGGTAAGCCGCCTGCACATTGTCAAATCCGTCGAGCGGAATGGCGTTGTTTACGCGGGGGTCGTGCGCATCAAAGGTGATTATGTTTTTGACACCCATTGAAACAAGTTCCTGAAGTGCAAGTGCACAGTCCATGGACTCACGCGAAGAACGGCGGTGCTGTCTGCCTTCGTAAAGCATCGGCATAATTACGTTTATGCGTCTTGCCTTGCCGCCGAAAGCCGCAATGACACGTTTTAAATCCTGATAGTGATCGTCGGGACTCATGGGAACGGTTTCACCGTACATCTTGTATTTTACGTTGTAGTTGAAGCAGTCGCAGATGATATATGCATCAAGACCGCGGGCAGTATGGTTTAAAACCGCTTTGGCTTCGCCTGTGCCGAAACGTGGGCAGTTTGCACCGATAACAAACGATTCGTCATCGGGAATGTTGCGCCACTGTTTCAAATAGTAATCAATGTTTGCCGAAATGTCCTCGCAACCGCGCATACTTACTATGGCAAGATCTCCGTAGGGCGTGTGTTTAAAATCAATGTTCGACATAATGTTCCTCCGCTTTTTATAATCCTTTTACACGGTACCGTGAAGACTATACAAACAAACTTTAAAATCTTCGACCTTAAAACGATAAAATTTTTCGTCCGTAGGGCGGATAAATTTTGCGTTTTATGAAGTCTGCAGTCTGATTGTATTATCCGGCATACCGAGTCAATAATAACAGTATAACATATTTTTTACAACATAAAAAGACCTTTTGTGAAAAAATATTACATAATCTTTTAAAATATTTCGGTAAAAAATTTTATATCCCTTTAACAAAAAAAGAATTGCTATTATTCCTTCTGTTTGATATAATATTTGTGAGTATAGAATAATAATGAATAAATAACAGGAGATGTTTTAAATGCCCAAGGTCATTCTTTTAGCACATACTCCGTTCCCCGAAAAGACGGTTGCGTGTGCGGCAAAACTTTGCTACAGCGCTTCGCATATCGGAAATCTTTATGACGGACTGACCGACGAAAAGGCATCCTCGTTTGTTGAAATGCTTTCGGAAATCGGACATGAAAGTCCTATTGAACACGCAAGTTTCACCTTTGGTATCGAGGGTGTGTCACGTTCTTTTTTGGCACAGATAACACGGCACAGAATCGCTTCCTATTCGGTGAAGAGCCAGCGTTATGTGCCGGAGGGTTCTTTTGAATATGTTACGCCGCCGGAGATTGCAGACGATCCCGAAACGCTTGCTGTATATGAAGAATCAATGCGCAGGGCGCAGGAAAGTTACGATAAACTTGCGGCACGTCTTGCAGAAAAGCACAAAAAAGATTTTCTGGTGCAGGGTAAGGACGAAAAAACCGCGGCACGTCTTGCCGAAAAGAAAGCTATTGAAGATGCACGTTTTGTTCTTCCCAATGCCTGCGAAACCAAAATGGTTGTCACAATGAATGCACGTTCGCTGCTTAATTTTTTCCGTCATCGCTGTTGCCGTCGCGCGCAGTGGGAGATACGCGATGTTGCCGATCAAATGCTTGCACTTGTAAGCGAAAAGGCACCCGAGCTCTTTAAAAAGGCGGGACCGCCCTGTTTGAGCGGTTCCTGTCCCGAAGGGAAAATGTCCTGCGGACAAGCAGTTCAAGTTCGTGAATACTATAAGGAGCTTAAAGGATAATGGGGAAACTTATTGTTCTGGAGGGGCTTGACGGTTGCGGAAAATCAACACAACTGAATTTGTTGCCGAAAACGCTTTTGAAAAACGGTATCAACTGTAAGACGGTTTCATTTCCGGATTACGCCAGCAATTCAAGCGCCCTTGTTAAGATGTATTTGAAAGGTGATTTCGGTTCGAATCCCGATGACGTTAACGCATTTGCGGCATCGGTCCTTTACACGGTTGACCGCTTTGCATCATATAAAACTTCGTGGGGAGATTATTATAATGCGGGAGGTACGGTGGTTTCGGGAAGATACACAACCTCCAACGCCGTGCATCAGTGCTCAAAATTGCCGAAGGAAGAATGGAAAAGTTTTCTTGATTGGCTTTATGATTTTGAATATAATAAAATCGGAATTCCTAAACCCGATAAGGTGATTTTTCTCGATATGCCAATAGATGTTTCGCAAAAGTTGCTCACAGACAGATACTCAGGCGACAACTCACAAAAAGACATACACGAACGCGATACGGAATATCTTGCGCGTTGCCGTGCAGCCGCCGCGTTTACGGCGGAATATTCGGGTTGGGATGTTATTTCGTGTGCCGATGGCAGCCTGCTGCGCACGGTTGAGGACATTGCCGCCGAAATCGAATCGAATGTTTTAAAATTGTTTTAGGGTGAAAATAAAATGGTATATGTATTTTTGGCGGACGGCTTTGAAGAAGTCGAAGCGCTCGTTCCCGTTGATGTTCTTCGACGTGCGGGAATTTCGGTGACAACCGTCGGTGTTACGGGTAAAACGGTAATCGGTTCGCACGGTATTCCGGTTGTATGCGATGCCGAAATTGACGGTCTGCAACCGATTGACCTTGAGGCGGTTGTATTGCCGGGAGGACTTCCCGGAACCACCAACTTGGAAGCGTGTGACGGTGTTCACGGATTTTTGGACTGCGCCGAAAACAACGGCGCGATAATCGCTGCCATATGTGCCGCGCCGTCGGTGCTCGGTCACAGGGGTCTGCTTAAAGGTAAACGTGCCACCTGTTATACCGGATTTGAAAAGGAACTTATCGGTGCCACGTTCACGGGTGAACCCGCCGTTCGTGACGGTAATATTGTCACGGGCAGAGGTGCAGGTGCGGCGTTTGAATTTGCGTTTTTCCTTCTTAATGCACTGACAGGTTCCAATGAAGTGTCCGAAAAACTTCGCGCGGGAATGCTCTGTGCAGACTGATTTTTTTGTTTGAATAACATTGCTTTTTGGGGGACAAAATGAACGATAATAATGTAAATTTCACGGCGCCGGAAAACGATGACGATTTTGTTATCGGCAAAGGCTTTGTTGTAGATGTACAGCAACAAAATAATAATACCAAACATCGCAAAAAGAAAAAACACGGCGGAGGTATTGTTAAAAATATTATATGGATAGTGGCAATATTGGCGGTTTCCGTAGGTATTGCCTTGGGTGCGATATATGTCGGGGCGGACTATCTCGGCATAGGTTTCGGTCGCGGTGCAGACAGTGTTATTGAAGTCGAACTCGGCTCTTCAACAGCAGCGATTGCAGAGAAGCTAAACGAAGCGGGAGCGGTTAAGTGCCCGATTGTATTCCGCATATATTCACGTTTGAAAAAATATGACGGTCAATACAAATACGGACTGTATACATTTAATAATGAAGCGGGATACGAAGACCTTGCAAATATGCTTATGACCGAGGGCGCAAAGGCGGAAACCGTTACCGTTACCGTTCCGGAGGGCACGGGGATCAACGATTACATAAAGAATGTCAACGGCAAGGATGTTACCGTGCCGGGTATTGCATCTATACTCGAAAAAGCCGGCGTTTGTTCCAAATCCGATTTTTTGGCTGCTTTTGATAAAATTGATTATAAGTCAAAACTCCTAAAAAACGTAAACGAGGGAAAGGTTTATTATAATCTTGAGGGCTATCTTTTCCCCGAAACATATAATTTCTATTCTTACGATTCGGCGGAGTGCGCCCTGCTTGCGGTCAAGCGTATGATAAGCGAAACCGAAAAGCGCATCACCGATGAAATGTATGCCCGTGCCGATGAATTGGGATATACAATGAACGAAATTCTCACAATGGCATCGATAATTCAAATGGAATCGGGCGGAAACAGTCCGGAAATTGCGATCGAAATGCCCAATGTTGCGGCAGTGTTCTATAACCGTCTTAAAAGTGGCGATTTTGCGACGCTCGGTTCATCTCCAACCTGTTATTACGGTGAATCGTTCCGTCAGGATGACGGCAGATATGATACTTATAAGGTAGAGGGATTGCCGCCGGGTCCGCTTTGTTCACCGAGTATCGATGCGATAAAAGCGGCGCTTTATCCCACGGAAAATTCTCCTTATTATTATTTTGTAACAGATGCTAAGGGAAAGTTTTATTATCATACAACAGCCGCCCAGCAAGATGCTACAATAAATCGACTAAAAAAGGAAAAGAACTGGATTTATGAATACCTTAAATAATTTGCCGGAGCTTTTGTGTCCGGCAGGCGACCTTGTGCGTTTGCGCGCTTCGGTTGATTTCGGTGCGGATGCAGTGTATCTTGCGGGTGAAGAATTCGGTATGCGTTCCGCTTCTCCGAACTTTACTACGGAAACACTTAAAGAGGGGGTTGAATATGCCCATCGGCACGGTGTGAAAGTTTATGTCACCTGTAACATCATACCTCACAACAGCGAAATGGCTCGATTGCCCGAGTTTTTGACTTTTCTTAATGATATCGGCGTAGATGCCGTTATCGCAAGTGACCTCGGTACAATCGGACTTATAAAAAATATGCACCGAACTGTGCATTGCACATATCGGTGCAATCG
>CAZGRC010000041.1:0-7950 GCA_964528125.1 uncultured Ruminococcus sp. | reverse complement strand
GATAAAATCAGAGGCATAAGAGCTGTTAAATTTAAGTGCCATTATTTTTTCTTCCTTTAAAGTTTTTTGCTGTTTTTATTTTACAATATTTTGTGTGATAATGCAAGTGTAAAAGTAAAAATAAATATAAAAATTCATTAAATTGTTACAGTTTCACAACTTTACGGTGTAAAAAGACCGCAAAACAGCCAGTGAATTACGGTAAACATCGTTTTACGCGGCACATCACCGTCGGCAACAAGGTCGATACTGCCTATCTGTTCGTCCCCGATATATATATTTATGTTACCCACACAGTCGCCTTTTTTAATCGGCGCTTTAAGTGTCTCTTTAATTACCGTTTCCTGTTTTATGTTTGTGCTGTCGGTTTTTTTGAGTAGCAGTCCGAAATTATTGCTCGGTTTCACCGAAACCGATTTTTCGGTGCCTTTTTCCACGTTTACGGTTGTACCGTCTTCAATTTCGGGAACAATTTCGGAAAATTTGTAATTTGCAAAGCCGTAGTTGAGAAGTTTTTTTGCGTCCTCAAATCGGTCGGAACCGGTGTTTGCACACATTATAACCGCCGCAAGTTGCAGACCGTCACGTTCGGCGGTTGCGGAAAGGCAATATCCCGCACCCGAAGTAGTGCCTGTTTTAAGACCGGTTGTGCCCTTGTAAAAACGGACAAGTTTGTTTGTGTTCACAAGTTCGCTTTCACCGCCGCGAAGAGTGTCCATCCATACGGTGGAATAATTTTTAATCAGATCGTGTTTTATGAGTTCGCAGGACATAATCGCAACATCGTGTGCCGTTGTTAGGTGCCCCTCGGCATCGAGTCCGGTGCAGTTTTTAAAAACCGTACTGTTCATTCCGAGCTGTTTTGCGCGCTCGTTCATCATAACAACAAACCCTTCTTCACTGCCCGCAATTGCTTCTCCTAGTGCTACCGTGGCATCGTTTGCCGAAGCAATTACCGACGCCTTGAGAAGTTCGTCTACGGTCATGACTTCTCCGGGTTCAAGCCATATCTGTGAGCCGCCCATACTGCAGGCGTGTTCTCCGGCGGAGATGGTGTCTTCAAGTTTTAATCTGCCGTCATCAATGGCTTCCATAACCAGTAAAAGCGACATAATTTTTGTAATTGAAGCAGGCGGAAGTTGCTCATCGGGATTCTGCTCGTAAAGTATCTGACCTGTCATCGGCTCCATAAGTATTGCCGATTTTGCGCTTATTTCAAGCACGGTGCCGATTTCGGTTACGGTGGCGGAGGTTTCAAGCGGAATGTCAATATCGGAAATGTCACATTCGCTTGACACAGTGACGGCATAGGCATTAAAACTCAAAGCAGAAATCAACAACAGAGAAATTAAAGGAAAAAATACTTTTTTCAAGATACACACACCCTTATTATATATATTAAAAGGATATGCGGGAAAAAGTATAAAAAGTATTCGGATGCCGTAAATGACACCCGAATCATACTGTAGATAAATTGAATTTTTTATAATACTTTTTGTCAGTCCAAAGGGATAAGCGGCATTGTGACGGTAAAAGTGGTCGGTTTGCAACGCGAAGTGACCTTTATGCCGTATTCGTTACCGAATTTAATTTGAATCCGTTCGTTTACGTTTTTAAGACCGTAACTGTGCGATTGCTTGGTGAAAATGGTGTCCAACTTTTCTTCGTCAATGCCGGCACCGTTGTCGGATATGGAAAAGGTGAGAAGATTGTTTTCAATGGCGGCTTTTATTGTGATTTCACCCGACTTTACACGGGATTTTCTTATGCCGTGTTCAATGGCGTTTTCAACTATCGGTTGCAGTATCAGCAGGGGAGTGCGGTAACCGAGAACCTTGGGGTCGATGTCGTAATCGACAGTGAACAGTCCGCCCAAAATCTTTTGCTCGATTTTAACATAATACTTAATAATTTTAAGTTCGTCATCAACAGAACTGTCATCCTCTCCTTTGTTGAGAACCGCGCGGTAAAAATTGGAAAGATTGACCACAATTTCACTTGTTTCCTGATCGTCACGGTTGATGGCGTTCCAGTTTACCGCCTGCAAAGTGTTGTACAGAAAATGCGGTTTTATTTGTGATTGCAGTGCGCGAAGTTCTGCTTTCTGCTGGATAAGTTTGCTTTCGTAAACGTTTTGAATAAGGTCGTTTATCTGTTGAATCATATCCGAAAAATTGTTTGTCAAAACACCTATTTCATCGGTGTATTCCGACGAAACGACGGTATCCATATTTCCCGAACGCACCTGATCGATTTTGCGGTTTAAAAGGCTTATGCGGCGGGTGAGTGTGTTTGAAAAAGCAAAGGAGAAGATTAACGCGCAAACCAAACATATAAGCGAAATGGCAAGTGTTGTAAAGAGAATGGAATTTATACCGTCGATTACCTCGCGTTCGTTGGCATAAATGCAGAGTGTGAAACCGTTGTCGAGAACTTCGTTTTTGACAAGATATCTGTCCGAACCGAAAATGATTGTATCTTTTTCGGCATATGCCGCCTTGAGCATAAGATTTTCGTCCGAATCCTGTGATTTTACACTGCTGTAAGCACATTCCTTTTCGGGGGAAAAGAGAACAATGTTATAGTTGAAAATTTCCGGAGAAGCGGTGGTGTTCAGCAATGTGGTTGGATTGATAAGAATGCACAAATATCCGAGATGTTTGACTGTTTCGTCGGAATCTTTTCCAACAAGACTTCTCGAAAGAATGATGCGTTTTGAGGAACAGTGCCACTGATATCTGTAAGGGTCGTCCTGACGCCAGTTGATATTGAATTTGGAGTATTCCGAAACATCACACACAATGCTGTGGTATGACGGACAGTAACCGTTTGTGTAATATGTTATGTCCTGTATGTAACGATTATTGTTTTTGGTGTTGTAAATATAGGGCTCCACCACCGTTTTGGCGGTGTTGAGCATTTCGGATTTTTCGGCAGGGTTGTCCGTACAATTGAAAATTTCGCTCATTTGAGGCTCGTTAATTATAATATCAAGAGTATCTTCACAAATGTTGATTTTTTCGTTCAGCGCTTCGGAAACCTTGCTGAAATAATAGTTTATATCGTTTACCTTTGATGAGGTGAGCAGATTGCGGGACTGAAAAAAGGAAAAGAAACCGAGGATCAGTATCGGGATTATGGAAACGATAAGAGAAGTCAGCAAAAGTTTGTATTTGTAGGGTAGGTTGTTGAATTTGACAGAAAGTTTTTTCAGCACCTTCATGGAATGTTTTTATAGCCCCTTTCACGGTACTGCGTCGGGGTGATTCCGTATGTGTTTTTAAACAGTGTACAGAAATAAGAAGTGCTTTCATAACCGACGCGGTTGCATATTTGCGATATGCGCAGATTGGTGTTTTTAAGCAGTTCACAAGACTTTTTAAGTCTGAAATTCTTAAGATAATCGATAAAGTTTTCGCCCGTTTCGCGTTTGAAAAGATGACTTAAATATGATGAAGAAATATAAAGTTTGTTTGCGACCGTTTCAAGGTTCAGTTGCGCAGACATATATTCGGTTTCGATAAGAGAGTAGATTCTGCTTATCATAAGCGAACGGTCGGTGCTTTCTTCAATAGAACGCAGTTCGTTTATCAGTTGTTCGAAAACCGTGGTGATTTCGTATATGGTGGACAAACCGAAAATGCGGTCAAGCCAAGGCTGTAACTGCTGTTCGCCGGTTTCGTTGTGAAGATTTTTAAATATCAGGTTTACAATATTTGCCGAAATGTATTTTACATAAAGCGCAGAAAAATGATTGGTCTTTTTGAAATGCTCGAATATTGAAGTAATGTCTTCCAAAACCGCATCGTAATCTCTGGCACGAAGTTCGGCGGAAATCTGCTCGGTAAGTGCGTTTATTTGCAGATTGTTTTCTTTTTGAACAATACTTTCGCTGTCGGATGAAAGTATAATACTGTGGTCGATAAAGAAACATATTTCAAGCGTGGAAAGCAGCGTGCGGTATTCTTCGGATAATTCTGCGATGTCGGATAATATTCTGCCGTATACAATGCAAACTTCGGTTTCGCCGCGCGTTTCAAAGGATTGAACCAGTTTGTCCGACAGACCTTGCCGTTCAAGGAAAAGTTCCGGGTCGGTTATTATAAGCAGCGCCCGTTTGCGATTGATATAGAAAAATTCGACCTTGCTTTTAAACACGTCAAATATAATTTCTTGAAAAGGCAGGCTGCTGAGTTCCGCATGACCGCCGATACACTCGATTATAACGGGTTGAAAACCGTCTTTGCGGTTGCCGATAATATTGTTTAGCATAATGCGGGAATCAATGCGCTTTTCTTCTAAAAAAGAAAGCATAATCCGGTCTTTGGATATTTGATTTTCAATTTCCGCTTTGCCGTCGGTATCCTTCGATTCGCTTTTGCACATTTTAACCGCTTCGTCCATAGCGTTAATGAAATCTTCAAGCAGATAAGGCTTTAAAAGATAGTTCACGGCACCGCAGCGTATACCTTGCTGGGCATAATCGAAATCCTTGTATGCGCTTATAAGAATGATTTTTATGCCCGGTTGCAAAACCGATGCCTGGCGTGCAAGGTCTGTCCCGAGCATATCCGGCATACGGATGTCGGTGAGCATAATATCGATATGTTTATCTTGCAGTATCCTCAAAGCGTCCTGACCGTATTCCGCCTCATAGGTATTGACCGACCAATTTTGACGGCGGATAATATGCGACATACTTTCGCGATCCCTGTACTCGTCATCGACAATTAAAACAGAAAGCATAAAACACCTCAAACCGAAATTAAAGTTCCGTTTATATGTTTATTATCATATATAATGTACGGACTTGTAATGAAATTATACCCAAATTATTGTTTAAATGCAATAGATAAGTTATTGTTTTTTGAAGATTGAGCGGAAAACAGCAATAATCTAAAAAATGCGATATTTAACAATTGCGAAAAAGTTGTTATAATGAGAGTGCTAAGATTTTGTTTTATGGAGGGCATTTGTTTGATGTTGCGAAAAATTATGAAAAAATCTCTGGCTGTCGGCGTTAGTTTTTGCCTTGCGGCAACAGTGATCGGCACCTCTGCCGTCGGTGCGGCAAACGGTGTTACGGGCAGTACCGTTTATGACGAGGGAACATACGGCGCATATGCGCAGAAATACAGTGATGTTTCCGATGCAACCGTACTCATAACGGTGGATGCCGCCGCATATTTGTCGCAGGACGGTGCCAATGCGACAGTTACTTCATATTGCGACAGAGATAACGTGCTTTTGTGGGATGAAATGGAGGGCAGTGTCACTTATAACGTGAACGTTCCCGAAACCGCACTCTACACAGTGGCAATTGATTACTGTCCCGCAACGGGTAAAGGTTCGGCGATAGATCTCGGACTTATGATAGACGGGGAATATCCTTTTGAGGAGGTTTCGTCCTGTACATTCAGCCGAATTTGGAAAGACGATTCGGGTATGCTTACGGACGAACACGGTGATGAATATACTCCGGGTGTTACCGAACATCCCCGCTGGAACACCGAATATTTCCGTGACATAAACGGGTACTACGGCAATGAGCACTATCGCTTTTATCTTGAGACGGGCACACACACCCTTACACTTGTCTGCAACAACGAGGCACTTGCCCTGTCTTCAATAATACTTTCCCGTGTGGATGGGGTTGCAACATACGCGGAAGTTCTCAAAGAATATGAAAAGAACGGTTATAAATCGGGGAAGACCGAAACCGAATTTATACAGGCGGAAACCCCTACGGAAAAATCCGATCAGACACTTCGGGCACAGTATGACCGCAACAGCCCGCTCACACAGCCGTTTGATGCATCGCACATCAGATACAACTGCATCGGCGGGAATTCGTGGAAATATCAGTCGCAGTGGATATCGTGGGAAATCGAGGTTCCCGAAGACGGTCTTTACAAACTCGGAGCGCGTTACCGTCAAGAAACAATAAAGGGTTTTGCATCTTCGAGAAAGCTCACAATTGACGGCGCACTTCCGTTTGCGGAAGCACGTTGCGTAAATTTTGCCTATACCGAAGATTGGGATATGCTGGTTTTCGGAAAAGGGGATGAACCGTATCTCTTTTATCTTACCGAGGGCAAACACACACTGACCCTTGAAGTGGTTATGGGTGATGTCAGCAGTTCGGTTGAAGAACTTCAAAGCGTTGCCGAAAATCTTATGGAACTTTACCGCCGAATTGTTATGATAACGGGCACTTCGCCCGACCCTTATCGCGATTATTCCATTGATGAAAGCATACCCGAAATGCTTTCAACGCTTCAGCAGGCGCGCCGCGTGCTGAAAGCCGAAAAAAGCAATCTTGTCGAAATAACGGGTAACAAGGCAATAAACACCACAACAATTCAAACGCTTCTCAGTCAGATAGAAACAGTTATCAAAAAGCCCGACAGTCTTGTCGAATCTTCCAGACTGAGCAGTTTCTCTTCCAATATAAGCAGTCTGTCCTCTTGGCTTTTGGATCTTAAATACCAGCCGCTCACAATCGACTATTTCGTGCTTATGAGCCCCGAATCCGCCCTGCCGCGCGTAAAGGCGAATTTTTTCGAAAACTTTATAAGCGGTTTCAAAAACTTTATAAGTTCGTTTATACAGGATTACGGTTCCGTTGCGGAAGATGAAGAGGGTCAAACCATTACAATCTGGCTTTCTGTCGGACGTGACCAGATGCAGATACTTAAAAATATGGTTTCGGATATGTTTACGCCGAAGACTGGTATAAATGTCGAAATAAGGCTTGTCAGTGCATCTCTTATACAGGCAATACTCGCCAATGACGGTCCCGATGTTTCGGTAATGACCGGTAGGGGAGACCCCGTGAACCTTGCAATAAGGAATTCGCTTGTGGATCTTTCGCAACTTGACGGATTCGACGAGGTGAAGTCGCGTTTTGTCGATACCGCTACAGTACCGTATACATATAACGGAGGCTGTTACGGCATACCCGATTCGCTTGTTTATCATATGATGTTCTACCGCACCGATATTTTTGAACAGATGGGACTTACCTGTCCCGAAACGTGGGATGATTTGCTGAAAATCGCACCGATTCTTCAACGCAACAATATGCGAATCGGTTTGCCGTTCCCCGCAACCGATGCATCGGGTGCAACCGCGGGTCTCGGAACCAGAAGTATTTTTCCGGCGCTTTTGATGCAACGCGGTGAAAGTTTTTATAACGATAAACTTACCGATACCAAACTTTCGGGAACAGCCGCATATGATGCATTCCGTCAGTGGACAGAATATTATACGCTTCACGGCTTTGCGCTTGAATACAATTTCTACAGTCTTTTCAGAACGGGCGAAATGCCGCTTGGCATTGCAGCATACAATATGTTTAACACCCTCAAGGTTGCCGCCCCCGAAATCGACGGACTTTGGAAAATGGTTCAAATTCCCGGCACGGTTAACGAAGACGGAACAATAAACCGCACCGAGGGTGCCACCGGAACAGCCGCTATTATATTTAAACAAACCGATAATCTTGACGCATCTTGGGAATTTATCAAGTGGTGGACAAGTGACGAGGCACAGACAAGATATGCTCTTGATATGGAATCGGTAATGGGCATTTCGGCACGTCAGACTCCGGCAAACATTGCAACTTTGCAGTCGCTTGCGTGGACAAAACAGCAGGTGTCGGTGCTTACGGCACAGATGAATGCCATAACCGAAATTCCCGAAGTGCCCGGCGGATATTATGCTATACGAAATCTTGAAAACGCTTACAACGCAACGGTTGTGAGCGGTGAAAACGCAAGGGAAAGCCTTGAAAAGTGGACACGCGAAACCACCGTTGAGCTTGAACGCAAGCGCGAAGAATTCGGAATCGAGGGATAAAATGAGAGATTCTTCTTTATTAAAAAAGAGAAAGAGCGGCTTTTTTGCTTCGACCAAAAAAGATTGGCAGGAAAACCATCAGTTATATAT
>CAZGRC010000040.1:0-7965 GCA_964528125.1 uncultured Ruminococcus sp. | reverse complement strand
GCGGTATCTGCGGTGAGCACGGCGGCGACCCCGTATCTGTTGAGTTCTGCCACAAGATTGGTCTTGATTATGTATCTTGCTCGCCTTTCCGCGTACCGATTGCCCGCCTTGCCGCTGCACAGGCAGCAATCAAGGATATGAAATAATCATAAATCCTATCTGCGAGGTTTTTAACCTCAATGTGAAATCACAATAGAGAATGACCTTGCGGAAATATTTCTGCAAGGTCATTTTAAATCTGCATTTTTTGTTTTAAAAGCAAGGAGAAATTATGGATATAATTCCACAGGCGGTTGGGTTGATTGCGGTTGCAACTTTTCTTTTAAGTTATCAGCAGAAAAAACGGAAAAATATAATAATACTAAATACACTTTCAAGATGCCTTTATATTGTGCAATATCTTTTGTTGGGTGCCTTTTCGGGTGCAATACTTGATATTTTCGGTGCGCTTTCTTCGGTTATAGCCGCCGAAAAACATACATCATTTATAAAACAACACACAAAAGCTGTACTGATAAGCCTGGATATCTGTATTGTGCTTGTCGGTGGAATCATTGCGTTTCTCAATGGTAGTTTTCTCGATTTGTTGCCTGTTGTCGGTGTTTTGTTTCACACGAGCGCGTTTTGGATAAGCAGTGAAAAGATAATTCGCCGTATTTCGCTGTTGGGTTCGCCGTTTTGGTTTGTTTATAATATTTTAAGCCGTGCATACGGCTCGGCAATAGGGGATATCCTTACAATGATATCCATTTTAATTGCAATGTTTAAATATAAGAATAGGGAATAAAATCATATTACAGTGCTTTTTTTGAAAATGCACCGTTAGCGGATTTGTTTTCATACATTCAAAATATGTTTTTACCGTCGTGTGACAACACGGACGGCATCAAAGTTTTACATTTTGGAAATAGTGCGGTCTGATTGTATTAGCGTCGAAAAAACGCAGAAAATGATACATTTTATTTTTGCCGAAGATCTTTTAAAGCGTACTGTCTTTTAAGGACGGTACGCTCTATCAATTTTTATCGTTTTAAAATTTCAGTGTTCTTGTCGCGTTCAGCACAGCAAGAACCAGAACGCCGGCATCGGCAAATGCGGCAAGCCACATATTTGAAAGTCCGAGGGCCGAAAGTATTAAAACCAACACTTTAAAACCGAGTGAAAAGACGATGTTTTGTCGTGCAATTCTTCCCGTGCGTTTGGCAATCTTCACGGCTTCGGGAATTCTTGTCATACGGTCATCGGTTAGAACAATATCGGCGGCTTCGACGGCGGCATCGGAACCCAAAGCACCCATAGCAATGCCGACATCCGCCCGGGCAAGAACAGGTGCATCGTTTATGCCGTCACCCGTGAAGAGAACCTTACCGTTTGCACTCTCGATTATTCTCTCAAGTTCCGTTACCTTGTCTTGCGGTAAAAGTTCAGCACGCCAGCCGTCGGCCCCAACCGATTCGGCAATGCTTTGTGCCGCATAACTGCGGTCGCCGGTCAGAATAATGCTTTTGATTTTAAGTTTATGCAGATTTTGAACAGTTGCTTTACTGTCCTGTTTCGGGGTGTCGGATACCGTGATATATCCCGCATATACACCGTCTGCGGAAACGTGAATCGCAGAAAGATTTGTATTGCTTTGGGAGTATTTGATGCCGTTGCTTTTCATAAGGGCTTCGTTTCCGACCAAAACCGTCTTGCCTTCCACAACAGCGCTGATGCCGTAGCCCGCAAGTTCGGTTATATTTTCGGCAGGTGGAATATCTTCCGTAACGGATTGTTTAAGGCAGAGTGCAATGGGGTGGGTGCTGTGTGCTTCGGCTGCCGCGGCTGTCTTTAAAAGCTCATTTTCGGAAACACCGTTCGGCGCTACCTGTGTGACAGTGAATTCGCCCTTTGTCAACGTGCCGGTTTTATCAAAAACGGCAACATTAACCTTTGAAAGCATTTCAAGTGCCGCTGAGCCCTTGATAAGTATTCCGCGTTTTGAAGCACAGCCTATACCGCCGAAGTATGTCAGCGGCACAGATACCGCCACGGCGCATGGACATGATACAACGAGACACATAAGTGCGCGATATAACCAGATGGTGAGATCACCACCGAAAAGCGGAGGGATTATCGCTAACATTAACGCCAACAATACAACTATCGGTGTGTAAATGCGCGAGAAACGCGTAATAAAACGCTCTTGTTTTGACTTGTTTTCGGCTGAGTCTTCCACAAGTCGCAGTATGCGTGCAACCGTGGAGTCGGCATATGTACCGGTGACCTTTATTTTGATAACCCCGCCTATGTTTATGCTTCCGCTTAATACGGAGACACCGACTGAAACTTCACTGGGCAAAGATTCGCCCGTTAAAGCCGAAGTATTAAGTGATGTTACGCCCTCGGTAATAATACCGTCAAGAGGGATACGTTCACCCGCTGTAACCGAAATTATTTCCCCGATTTCGATTTCTTCGGGGGAAACCGTCATAGTTTTGCCTTCACGTATGACATTTGCGGTGTCGGGACGTATTTCGCTGAGTGCCGCAATCGAACGCCTTGCTTTGCCAGAAGCAAGGCGTTCAAAAAGTTCACCGACCGAAAAAAACAGCATCACAAATACCGCTTCGGGATATTCACCGACAGCAAAGGCACCGAGGGTTGCAAGACTCATTAAAAAACATTCGTCAAAAAGTTCGCGTTTTTGTATGTTTGACAGTGCTGTCATAAGAGTTTCGGAACCTATTATAAGGTATGGAACGGCATACATTATGAGACATAACCACCATACAGGTTTAAAAATGTTTTCCAACGCGACCGCCACGGCGCAAAGGGCAGAGGATAATACAATCTTTATGATATCCTCTTTAAAATCGTGATTTTCCGTGTGTTCGTCTTCGCAGTGACAACCGCCGCAACAGGTGCAATCGCATTTTTGTTTTGACATAACAATTCTCCGTTCTGCCGCTGAAAATTCGGCACAATCAATTTTATTCTTCGGTAAGATGTTCAACGCCCTGACCGATAATAGTCTTTACATGGCTGTCCGCAAGGCAGTAGTAACAGGTTTTTCCATTGCGGCGGAATTTTACAAGCCGCGAGCTTTTCAGTATGCGTAATTGGTGCGATATTGCGGAAACGGTCATATCAAGGGCTTCTGCAATATCACAGACGCACATTTCACCCTCAAAAAGTGCACAAAGTATTCTTATACGGGTGCTGTCACCGAAAATGCGATAAAGTTCCGCAAGGTCATAAAGCGTGTCGATATCTGGCATAGATGCCGTGACGGATTCAACCTGTTTTCGGTGGATACACATCTCGTCGCAAATCGGTGTATCGTTGGTTGTTTTCATCGGGTCGAGCATAGGCGTTCCTCATTTCAATATTTGAATAATTGTTCAAGTGTTATTATAAAACCGTTTGATTTGTTTGTCAAGACTTTTTATTTCTAAAATGAAAAAAATTGCATTTTACAAGGCGAAAAGGCGGTGAAAGAATATTTATCGGAATATTACAACACAGTCGTAGGTAAATTTTACTTCTTTGAAAGTATGCCGTTACGGTTGCATTGGCTGATCGGGTCATAATACAAAAAAGACTGTAAATGCAATTTTTTATATGTAAGCAAAAGTGTAAATTAAGATTAAAAGTTGCTGTTTTTTCTTATTTCCTTTGGAGTAAGTCCCGTATGAGATTTTAATATTCTTTTGAAATGGGCAGCAGAGCTAAAACCTGTCAGCGTGCTTATTTATTCGACGGTTTTATCGGTGGTTAAAAGGTATTCGATTCCTTTTTTTGCACTTGGCTTTAAGTCTGTAGTCATTCGGAGCACACCGACGTTTTCTTTGAAAAGTAAATATAAATACGGCTCACTTATATGACGTTCCGCTGCGATATCGAGAACAGAGCAGTCAGTATTGGCAGATATGTACTTTTTTGCTTTGTTTATGATTTCGTCTTTTTTTTGATACGGGTTGATTTAGTCTTAAATAAAGGATGATTTTTGACAGAACTCCGTAAAAAAGCCAAAAAACTTACAACTTTATGTGATAATTACACAATATGTTTAAATGATTTTAAAGGTTTTAGTAAAGCACCGAGCAGTGATTAAACCGCTCGGTACTTTAACTTAAATTCAGTGAGATTTTTTCTTTTTGAAGAAACAGACGGTTAGAACTCCCGTTGCACTTACAAACAATAACGCAATCCACAGCAGAACATTTGAACCGTTGCCGGTTGTAGGAGCGGTTGCTTTTTGGGGTATAACAACATCGGTATGGCTTATTTCGTTGTTGCAGTCCTTATCGGAAAAATACTTATCGCAAGCCGAGCAGTATCAATATTCGATATTACCCTCGTTTTCTACGGTAATGTATCGGGTAAGCATTCGGATGAACGGTACGAGTTTCTTTCTAACGCATATGAAGCCGAACAAACCGCACTCAGAGAGTTGGTGCAACGGTTAGAGGTTGAAATTACGGAAGAAAGTAAACAAAGCTATGACTTAGAGAAGTTTATAGCAAAGGTGAAAAAGGTTACTGAAGTAAAGGTACTGACACCTGAACTCGTATACGAATTCATTTCCCAAATCGAGGTACACAAGCCTTATCGACAAAATAGAGTGAGGTATCAACAGATTGATATTTACTATCACGGTGTTGGTATTATAAGGCTTGCTACCGCAGAGGAAATGGAGAAGTCATTCCAAAAGCATATTGCGAACAAAGAACAGAATAAACAAAAAACGGCATAACCGCAATGGCTACGCCGTAATTTGATTGATTAAAAGCCACCCGAAGGGACTACCGCTCTATCGCAGGTGTCCCTTCGGGTGATGTTCCCTGCAATTTTTTGGTATATCTTATTTAGCGCAAAATCCATTGCCAAAAGCAAACCTGCCGAAGTCAACATCAAATATTGCAATACTTAAACCTCCTCTTTTTTTACATTATATCACAGCAATAAGCTTCACAAGCATTTTTGGTTCCTTTTCTCTGCTGAGGGAAACGAATATCTTTTCGATAAATTTTACAACAGAAAAGTCGGTGAAATAGCAAAAGAAGTAAATGTAAGTATAAATACTTTGGAACGATACTTTAAACAATTTCTGGATATATCTCCGACCGGATATATCAGGAAAAAAGACTGTCCAAGGCTGCAAGACTTCTGTCAGAGGGATACAGCGTAACAGAAGCATCTGAAAACAGCGTTTTTTGCGATTGTTCGGGATTTATAAGACAGTTTCGTAAAACATACGGTCAAACACCGTATCCATATAAAAAGTCCGTTAAAAGAATTTAAAAATTTATATCAGGCTTGTTGAAACACAGAAGTAATATAAAAAGAGCAGATTCAGCGTTGATAAATCGCTGAATCTGCTCGAATAATCCGGTTCGGTGTTTTAAATCCGATCTGTAGCCCAACTACAAACCTCAACCGATAAAACCGTTAACAAAAAACGAATTTGCAGTCTTTTTTAATAATTGTTTCGTGTTATCGGTCGTCAAAGGAGGATGTGTCGATTTTGAATCCGCCTTCAAAACCGTTATTGAGTTTCGGGATATCGACCGACACGGCGGGCGGTTCGTCGGTATTGAAATCTTCCAAAGTGTCGGCAACGCGCTCGGCAATGCTGTCACTGCGCCATTTTTCGATAAGTTCTGTGCCCTCGGGATAATCGGTGTTGGAGGGTCTGCGTGACTTGAATACGGCGGATATGATAAGGTAGAGCACTGCTGTACCTGCCGCGAAGAGTGTTATTATAATACCAAAGTGCAATCCCGGTGTTTGGTATGTGAACACAATTTCGCTTTCTCCCGATTTGACGGGAACCGCCATAAATCCGACGTTCACCTTTTCTATTGTAACCGGTTTGCCGTTAACGGTGGCAGACCAACCTTTGTCGAACGGGATGGAAAAGAATACCAGCGAATCGCCGTCGCGGGTGACTTTGGCGTTGAATCCGCTTTTTGTAATATTGAATTTATCTGCCGCAGTTTCGGCAAGGCGGGCGGCATCTTCCGCAAACGTTTCATCGGAAAACACAAGCGAAACACCGCCGTTGTGATTATAATATCCGCCGTTTTGCAGTGTTTCAATGTTTTTAAGGCAGTGACCGTATTTTTTTGCTTGTTCGTCGGTCAGAAGTATTGCCTTGAGCATAAGGTCAGCGCGGATATCTTTACTGTAGTTTTCGCAAAATTCCTCGGTCATATAATAATCGTATGAAAAACCGTAGGGGATATAGTTTTCGTTTTCGTATACATAATACCCGTTTTCGGTGCGCAGATATTTATATCCCGACATCAAAGTTTTGCCGTTTACGTCAACAAAACTGTCACCGCCGGTGCGGTTCAGCAGATATTTGACCGACAGCAACGGCCGTATTGCGGCAACATTTGTAGAGGGGCGGCTTCCCACCGAACGTTCAACGCCGATAAACTCATAAAAATCCATTATTGAGGGCGGCACTACCGAATGAAAAGCGTTTATCGACGGATAACCGAGATACATTCCCGTGTTATCGACACCGCTGTAAACGTCTATTCTGAAATCTTCCCCGTCACCGAGGTTTACTTCACCCTCAATAAGGGTGTCTATCATAACATCTTTTATTTCATAAGAATGACAGCGACCCATTGCCACAAAGACATTGGCATAGACAAGTGTAATAATACACACGCAAACGGTGGCAGCGCGGAAAAATGCGGTGCGGTTGTGCTTTGACATCCGCAAAAGCAGCCCCAAAATCACAAGGCTGATTGTCGCGATAAGAACCGCAAGCCAAAATCGGGCAACATACATACCGTCATCACTTTGACTGTAAAGCCCGAATATGAGTTTGCCGTTTTCATCTTCCTGCGGGAAGAATCCTATTGTCAGTGCAAAAGCCGCGGTGACACCCACAGTCCATTTGAAACCGGCGCTCCAGTCAATCGAGGTATCTTCGGTGAGCATTACGGTGGCAAGTGACATTATGAGTATCGGCATATAAAACCAGCGTGCATAGTAGGAAGTGTTAAATGCGTAAAATGCACTGTTGAGTATCGGAACCATAGCCATAAATATGCTGATTCCAAGCAATCGCCTTATCCAAGTTTTGCGCTTTTCGATAAACCAAGTAAAAACACCGACCATACTGAAAAGTGGCAACCAACCGCCGAGTGAAGACCACTTCACCTGTGCACCGGGGAAGAAAACGGGGCGTGCGGGCAGATCGGGCGGGAAGAAAAAGCACTGTATGATATTAAGGTATATCTGTTCTTTGCCGTAGGTTATGGCATTCCAACCGAGAAGTGTGCTTGAAACACGGCTGTTTTCGATAATGGCGTAAAAAGACGGAACAAGAAGTATTGCCGCCAGCACCACACCGAGCACGGCTTCAAATGCAATCGCGAGAAAACGCGAAAAACGAACCTTTACTGCACCCGAAAGCAGACGCACAAAGAAATAAATAACCGTGAATACAACCATCCCGAAAAAGAAGAAGTAATTTACGAGAGCCGAAAAACAGACTGCAATCATAAATATGCCGCGGCGGTTTTCTGTTATGAGAAGTTCCAGACCGAGCAACAGGAGAGGGAACATTATTATGGCTTCGTGAAAATGATTGAAGAAGATATTGTAAATAGAAAAACCCGAAAAGGCATATAAAAGCCCGCCGAGGCGCGCCGCCGCCGGTGTGCGCGTGAAGCGGCGAATGAAAAGATAGCCCGTGAGTGCCGCCAGTGCGAATTTCAGGATTAAAAGCGGTCCCATAAGATACGGCACAAAGCTGTTGGGGAAAGGAATGGTCAGCCAGAAGAAAGGACTTCCAAGCAGATAAAAGCTGTAGGAACCGATAAAATTCGCGCCGAGGTCGGTGTACCAGTTCCAGCCGAAATTGCCGTCGCGCACGGCGGCGTGACACATTTGGTAAAACGGGATTTGCTGAACATTGAAATCACCGTAGAATATGAAATAACCTTCACTGAGTATCAT
>CAZGRC010000039.1:0-8120 GCA_964528125.1 uncultured Ruminococcus sp. | reverse complement strand
CTTGGCATCAACACCTACGGCAATTTTATCACCGTAGTTTTGCACGGCACTGTGTCTGAATTCGGGGTCTTTAATTGCGGCTGTTCCGAGTATTACGCGGTCGATTCCCACCGCAAGGTATTTTTCTATTCTGTCGGTATCGCGAATTCCTCCGCCAATCTCACAGTACATTCCCGTGGCACTTATTATGCGACTGACGGTATCGAAATTATCGGTCTGTCCCGATTTTGCACCGTCAAGATCGACAATGTGCAGATATCTTGCACCGTCGGCATAAAAACTCTTCGCCACACTGACAGGGTCATCACTGTAAACGGTGCTTTTACCGTAATCACCTTTGGTAAGACGAACCGCCTTGCCGCCGAGCAAATCGATTGCAGGAAAAATCTTCATAAATCCACCTCTTATTTCAAACCGCAAAAAGCGCGAAGTATCGAAAGTCCGGCTTCACCGCTCTTTTCGGGATGAAACTGTGTTCCGTAAACATTGCCGTTTCTGACACTTCCGACAACATCAATACCGTATTCGCTGACACCCGTTATATATCGTGAATGCGTGGCGGCGCAAAAGCTGTGAACATAATAAACATATTCCCCGTCAACGCCCTTTGAAAGCGGGTCTTTCCCGCAAACACGCAGTTTGTTCCAACCGATATGCGGCACCTTGAGTGTGTCGGAAATCGCGCCCTCAAGCGGGACAACATTGCCGGGTATAAGTCCGAGACCCGCGTGTTCGCCGTATTCAAAACTTTTTTCAAAAAGCATCTGCATTCCAAGACATATCCCAAGCAACGGCTTTTTCACCGACATTTCCTTTATAAGGTCAACAAGTCCCGTTTCAGCAAGTTTTTCGGCGGCATCCGCAAATGCGCCGACACCCGGCAATATAATGCGTGAAGCTTCTTTTAAAACCTTTGCATCATTTGTCACAACCGCATTTTCTCCGATTGCGGCAAGGCTTGATTTCAAACTGAAAAGATTTCCCACGCCGTAATCGATTATCGCTGTAAATCCGCTCACTTAAAGAACTCCTTTGGTGCTTGGTATTCTGTCGGCATTTTCGCCGTCGATTTTGACCGCCGCTTTAAGCGCGCGGGCAAAGCCCTTGAATGCCGCTTCAATAATGTGGTGACTGTTTTTGCCGCCCAACTGTTTTAAATGCATAGTAATCCCCGCACTGCGGCATAATGCCGTGAAAAATTCCTCTGTGAGTTCGGTATCAAAATCCCCGACCTTTTCGGCGGGGATTTTCAGGTCATAGCAGAGGGTGCTTCTGCCCGAAATATCCAGTGCGCACAGCACCAAACTTTCGTCCATTGGGAGCATAAAGCTGCCGTAGCGCGTAATGCCTTTACAGTCACCGAGTGCCTGTTTCAAAGCACTTCCGAGCACTATTCCGACATCTTCGGTTGTGTGGTGAAAGTCAACATCGGTATCACCCGTGCACCTAACATCAAGGTCAAATCCACCGTGGCGTGCAAACAACTGCAACATATGATTTAAAAAACCGCAACCGGTATCGACACTGTATGTGCCGTTTCCGTCAAGTGACAGGGTAAGGTTTATGCGGGTTTCTCCCGTATTGCGTTCTATGGTTGCCGTTCTCATATTCCCTTTTCCTCCAAAATTTGTTTTGTTGCGACAAGAAGTTTTTTAATATCGCCATTTCCACCGACCGTTATTCTGACGAAATCTTTTATGCGCTCATTTTTAAAGTGCCGCACAAGTATACCCTTACTTTTAAGCGACAAATAATATTCTTCGCCATCAATACCGTCACGGCGCGCAAACACAAAATTTGCGTGGCTTTTAAGCACAAAGAAGCCCATTTTTTCAAGACCTTCGGTCATAAAAGCGCGGTTTTCGATTATCTTTTTGCGCGTATATTCAAAATATTCTTCATCATTTATCGAACGTTCCCCCGCAAGAGCGGTAAGTCGGTTTACGTTGTAAGGATTAAAGCTGAACTTTATGCGGTTAAGGTCGGCAATAAGTTGCGGATTTCCGAGTGCAAATCCAAGCCGTGCACCCGCCAACTGGCGCGATTTTGAAAATGTGCGCACAATAAGAAGATTATCATAATCTTCTATCAGTTCAAGTGCGGTTTCCCCGCCGAAGTCGATATATGCTTCATCGATTATAACGACATTATCCGAATTGGATTTTACGATTTTTTCAATATCATCAAGTGAGAGCGTTAAACCTGTAGGTGCGTTCGGATTGGCAATAACCACGGTTTTTCCGCAATTTTTATAATCATCCGGATTTATTGTAAAATCCTCTTCAAGCGGCACGGTTTTACTTTCGATTCCGTAAAGGTCGGCAAAAACCGGATAAAAGCCGTATGTTATGTCGGGGAACACAACACCGTTTTCACCCCACGCGAGGAATGCAAAACTCAAAACCTCGTCACTGCCGTTAGAGCAAAATACCATATCTTCTCCGACAACAAATCTGTTTGCTATCGCCTTTATCAGTTTTTTAAGGTCGGGATCCGAATAAAGGCGCAAGTTTTTGCTTTCTCTGCGGTTTATTGCACTTATAACCGCCGAAGACGGCGGAAAAGGCGATTCATTGGTATTGAGTTTTATGTATTTTTTGTCCTGCGGCTGTTCACCGGGGGTATACGGTGCCAGTGCCGTCAGTCTACGGTTTAAAAAACGGCTCATTTTTTATCTTCGCTTTCCATTCTTATACTGACACTTCTGCCGTGTGCCGAAAGACCTTCACGCTCGGCAAAATCAACGATACGCCGTCCGTCTTTTATCAGCGCATCCGCCGTATAGCAAATATAACTTGAGCGCTTGACAAAATCATCCACGCCGAGCGGACTTGCAAACCTTGCGGTTCCGCTGGTGGGCAGTGTGTGATTGGGACCCGCAAAATAGTCTCCGAGTGCTTCGGGACAGAATCTTCCGAGGAAAACACTCCCCGCATTTTTAACCTTTGAAAGCCATTGCAAGGGCTCGTCAAGGCACAGCTCAAGATGCTCGGGAGCATAAAGGTTTGCTATCTCGATTGCCTCGGAAATATCAGAAACAATTATTATCTTTCCGTTATTGTCAATACTTGTGCGAGCAATTTCACTGCGGGAAAGTTCGGGTATTTGTTTTTCAAGTTCAGCACTCACACGATTTGCCAAGTCTTTGCTGTCGGTGACAAGCACTGCTGAAGCAAGTTTATCGTGTTCTGCCTGAGAAAGCAGGTCGGCAGCAACAAATGCGGGGTTTGAATTCCCGTCGGCAATAACAAGTATCTCGCTTGGACCCGCAACCATATCAATCGCAACCTTACCGAAAACCATTCGTTTTGCGGTGGCAACAAACACATTTCCCGGACCCACGATTTTATCAACAGCGGGGACACTTTCCGTGCCGTAGGCAAGCGCCGCAACAGCACCCGCACCGCCGATTTTGAATATTCGGTCAACCCCCGCAAGACGTGCGGCGGCAAGTATCTCATTCTTTATTTTGCCGTTCTTTGACGGCGGAGTCACCATTATTATTTCACCGACCCCGGCGATTCCTGCCGGAACGGCGTTCATAAGCACTGTGCTGGGATAACTTGCTGTGCCGCCGGGGACATATATACCCACCTTTTCAAGCGGCAATATGCGTTGACCGACAATGCGACCGTCACCGTAGTTGTTTTCAAAGCCGTCGCGAAGTTGCATTTTGTGGAAAGCGGCAATGTTTTCGGCGGCTTTTTCAAGTGTAACCTTAAAATCGTCATCCGTATTTTCCCACGCCGCATCAATTTCTTCACGGCTTACTTCAAGTGTTTCAAGAAAGGCGCCGTCAAACTTTTCGGCATATTCAAAAAGTGCCTTATCACCGTTATTTATTACATTGTCGATTATTTCCCGTACCGCCGTGTCAACAGCGGGTGATTCGGGAAGTGTGCGTTCAAGAAGTTCTTTTCTCGAACAATATGCCGATTCAACCGTTTTTATCATTGTTTGTTTCCTCCTCAAGTGCAGCGAGCATTCGCGCGATTTCCGATTCCTTGAATTTATACGCGGCCTGATTCACAATTAGGCGGGCAGAAATCGGCATAAATTCCTCAATCACTTCAAGGTTGTTTTCCTTGAGTGTTTTTCCGCTTTCGACAATATCGACAATAACATCCGAAAGTCCCATAATAGGTGCAAGTTCTATACTGCCGTGTAGCGGGATAATATCAATACTTCTTCCCTTGCCGGCATAATGCTTGCTTGCAATGTTCACAAACTTTGTCGCAACGCGTAATGTGCGGTCGGTATCATCCGTAAAACCCTTTTCGGCGGCAACCGCCATACGGCATTTACCAAAGCCGAGATCCAAAAGTTCGTACACCTTTGCTCCGCTTTCAACCAAAACATCTTTACCCGCAATGCCCACATCGGCGGCACCGCGTTCAACATAAACCGGAACATCGGACGGTTTCACCTGTAAATATCTGACGCCCGCATATTTGTTTTCAAAAACAAGTTTTCGGCTTTCGCCGTTCATTTCAGGGCAGGAATATCCCGCATTTTCAAGTATTTTATAAACCGAATCTCCGAGTCTGCCTTTCGGAAGCGCCACCGTCAGCATAACTGCTCCTCCTTTACACCGTTTTTACCGAAATAAACGGTTTTTTCGGCACTTACACCGAGCGTACAATCTGCACGGCAGGGATAAACACTGCCCGACTTTGCCAGTGTGTTTACAAATTTGCAAAGTGCCGCGCTGTCACAATCGGGATCATATATTACCGCCGTGCCGTAATGTGCTCTGCGCGGAGCGAAAAGCAATTCGAGTTCGCTGAGATAGAGCGCAAAACCTATTGCCCCGCCGGTATGGCCGAATTTTTTAAGCATCATATCATATCGCCCGCCCGAAAGCACCCGTGACGGAAGCCCGTTTATAAATCCCGCGAAAATTATACCGTTATAATAATCCGCTTCACCGAGCAGTGACAGGTCAAGCCGCACATCGCAGATACCGTCTGCACATTTAAGAGCTGCAATCACTGCGGAAAGTTGTTCCACGGCGGCGGTCATTTCATCACAGCGGCAAAGTTTAAGGGCACGTTCAAGAACATCATCGGGTTGTCCGCACAGTGAGGGCAGTGCGCAAAGCGCATCCGCAGCCGCGGTATCCAAACCGATTTTTTCCGCCTCGGCACGGATTCCGTGCACATTTTTTTCACCGATAAGGCGGTAAAATTCCGCCGCGCTGCCACCGTCAAGACCGATTGCGTGCATAAGTCCGGCGGCAAATCCCATATGGCTTATTTCAATAATACTGTCGTGCGACACCCTGTAAAGACTTTCTGCGGCAAGACACACCGTTTCACTGACGGCATAATCGTCAATTTTTCCTATCCGTTCAAGTCCCATCTGCGAAATTTCGCGAAAGGCACGTTTGGCTTTATCGGGACGGTATACACTTTCATTATAATATACCCTCTGTTCACCGTATCCCGCGTGGCGCACTATCGAGAGCGTCACATCGGGTTTGAGCGCCAAAAGTCTGCCGTCAAGATCGGTAAAAGCAATAACCGATTCACTTACAAGGAAATTTTTGTTTTCCATATAAAGGCGGTATTCTTCAAACTCGCTCATTTTGTATTTTCGGTAGCCGTATGATTCATAAAGAGAACGCAGTGATAAAACAATACGTTCTTCTTCTCTTAAAATATCCAATTTGTTCAAGATATTACCTCTTTTCAAACCGCTCTGCTGCGCTAAAGTGGTGAATCACTAAAGTGATTATAACATATACCGTCTCATTATGCAAGAGTGAATATACCAGAAAATAAAATAAATTTCAAGTAAATATCATTATTTTTGCAATAAATGCTTGATTTTTTGCAAGAGTAGGTCTATAATAGGTACTCGGACAGATAAATATACTATATGAAACCTGCAGGAAAAGCGTATGCTGCCGAAGGAGTAACACTCTCAGGCGCCCTTTTGGGTGAGGACTGCCGGCGGATAGAACTTTGGAGAATCCCACAGTATATTAAATATACCGTCGGGTGCCGAAGGGGCAAAGTGCAAAACAGCACCAATCTCTCAGGCAAAAGGACAAAGCGCTTATTCCTCTTTTTAAGAGGATTTGCTGTGTTGTGTTTTATGCCTTACGGATTGTGCCTTTGCGCGGTCTGTATTTTTTTATTTTGAGAGGAAGAGAAAATTGGCAGAATTTTTTGAAAAAGTGGCATCGGCAAACGATGTTATCAACAACTTTGTTTGGGTGAGAATCGGGCTTATACTCCTTATAGGCACCGGAATTCTTATGACCTGCTACACCAAGTTTTTTCAGGTTTCACATCTTAAACTTTGGTGGAAAAACACAATCGGCAGTATGTTTCACAAAAGTGTTATAGGACACAGTAAAGAAGAGGGCTCTATTTCTCCGTTTCAAGCCCTTTGTACAGCCCTTGCCGCAACCATAGGCACCGGTAATATTGCGGGTGTTGCCGCCGCCATATGCATCGGCGGTGCGGGTGCGGTGTTCTGGATGTGGGTTGCCGCATTTTTCGGTATGATGACCAACTATTCCGAAAATGTTCTCGGTATGTTCTTCCGCCGCAAAAACGAAGACGGCGAATGGTCGGGCGGTGCAATGTACTATCTGCGTGACGGTCTCGGCGGCAAGAAAAACTGCAAACTTTTGGGCAAAGTGCTTGCCGTACTCTTTTCGATATTCACAATGCTTGCCGCTTTCGGCATAGGCAGTATGGGACAGGTAAACAAGATTGTCGCCAACATCTCCGCCGCATTTGATATTCCCTCTCTTTCGGGTGTTGAAGTTTTCGGAGGTTTGTCACTCTATAATATTATTATAGGTGCCGCCATAATGGCACTTGCCGCACTTATAATACTCGGCGGTCTTAAAAGAATTGCAAATGTTGCCGAAAAGGTAGTGCCGTTTATGGTTATCCTTTTCGTTGTGGGCAGTCTTATAATTATAGCTGTAAATTATCAAAACATTCTTCCCGCTTTCAAGGCAATTTTTGTAAACGCATTCAAACCCGAAGCCTTTGTCGGCGGCGGTATCGGTACCGTTATCGGCAAGGTTATGACACAGGGCTTCAAACGCGGCGTGTTTTCTAACGAAGCGGGTCTCGGTTCGTCGGTTATGGTACATTCCAATTCCAACATAAAAGAGCCCGTCAAACAGGGTATGTGGGGTATATTCGAAGTGTTTGCCGACACAATGGTCGTTTGCACAATGACCGCTCTTGTGGTTTTGACCTCCGGTGTTTTCGACCTGCAAACCGGCATAAAAGAAGGCTTCACTGATGCAACTCTCGTAGGCAGTGCATTCAATCAGGTTTTTCCGTGGTTTAATATCGGTCAAAAATTCATCGCCGTTGCCATGTTCCTCTTCGCATTTACAACCATTTTGGGTTGGTCGCACTACGGCGGAAAAGCGTGGGAATATCTTTTCGGCGCAAAGACCAAGACTGTATTCAATGTTGTACATATTGCGACGATTATGTTCGGTGCGGTTATGACCTCATCACTGGCATGGGATATTTCCGATACTTTCAACGGCCTTATGATGATTCCGAACCTCATCGGCGTAGTTACAATGTCGCCCGTCGTTTATAAAATAACGGCAAACTATGTAAGCCGCAAATTAAAGGGCGAAAAGATAAGACCAATGCTCTCTTATGACGCAAAAATCCAACAAGAATCCGAAATCGCGGTTGCAAACGGCGAAGAATAAAAAACGATATATTTTCGGTTCCCGCACTGTAAACGGTGCGGGAATTTTAATTTTCGCTTTCCGCACTTGATTTTTTTAAATTTGTTGGTATAATAGTAGTGCAACACGAGTTTAATATTAACAAACAGTCGATTGGTTTTTACCCTTGTTAAAAACGCAGTCTTTGTTTTCGTACAATCTTCTGTTTGTCATATGAAAAACTTGTGTTGCAGCAATCGTGACTGCGTTTTTCGTGCGCAGGTTCGCGCTTGCGCACTTTTTCTTTTTAGGGGTGATAACCGAAATATAACCGAAAAACGCACTCCCGAAAAAATGTCGCTAAGCCAATATATCCTTTTAAAACAATCAAAAAAACCTCGGACATATGCTCCGGGTGAATAAGGAAGTATTTTAGAAAATGCGGTGTAACCTCGCAAAA
>CAZGRC010000038.1:0-8144 GCA_964528125.1 uncultured Ruminococcus sp. | reverse complement strand
TCCGAGACTTTTTTAATAAGTATAAACGGTGTGCATTCTTTGCCTTGACCTGCGGGGTTGTCCTTTATCAGTTCGATAAGTTGTTCGTCGGTAAGTTCGATACCCTTGCCTTTGCCAAGTATTTCCTGACCCAAATCGTTGGCATCGACAATCATCATATCAATACCGAATTTATCCTTTATACCGTCGCACACGGCAGAGGGGTTTTCGGGGATAAGGATACCGATGTCGCGGTATTCGGCCCAAATGTGGTCATAAAAACCGTCGAGTCCGCTGACTTCGGGACCGACAATTTCATAGAAAACGCCTTTTTTACCGAAAAGTTTTGTTACGGCACTTGCAAATGATGCCCAGAGCACCTTGAGCAGTCCAACACGGTCAATGGCAAACTGCATTTTAATGGCTTCGCCCACACCGACACCTGTTGTAGGGTGCGAGGCAAAGCGAGAGAGAAACTTTGCCCAGAAAGAAATTTTCATTTCTTCGCGGCGAACAATTCTTTCCTGACAAAGTGCGACAATTTTTTCACTGCACGAAACAATGTTTCCCTCGCTGTAATGGGGAACGACATATTTTTCGACAATAGAGTCAAAGTCTTCGCCGACATTTACAAAATGTGTTTTTATCGCATAGCGTTCATAATCGCCTGTACCGGTTTTTATTAAAAGCTGCTTATTTTCGTTTGGATTAAGCATGGTTAACATCCTCCGTATCAATTATCTTTAAGTTATTATAACATTACCATTCTTTAAAAGTCAATACAATATACATTTTTTCGTACAAGATTTCATATTTTTTACAGAGGTGTTTGTTTATGACTTTTTTGAAATATTCCGGTATTGCGGCGGTTGTCCTGTCGGGACTTGCGATTTTGATTGTATGTGTTTTGGGGAGAAAACCGCTTCGGTGTATAATTTTAAATATTGCTATAGGTGTTGCGGCATTGGCGGCAGTTAATATAACCGCGAGGTTTACGGGGGTTTATATTCCGGTAAACGAGTGGACGGTCGGCGGCAGTGCGGTTTTCGGAATGCCGGGCGTTTGCGGAATTATTTTGCTACAGATGATATTCGGCGTATAATTTTACGCCGACGGAAGAAAAATAAAGGTAAAAGAAAGGAAGCGTAAAAATGAAAAATTTGAACGGAACCAAAACCGAACAAAATCTTCGCGAAGCGTTTGCGGGCGAGTGTATGGCTACTAACAAGTACCTTTATTATGCCGAAAAAGCAAGAACCGACGGTTATGAACAGATTGCCGGAATTTTTGAGGAAACCGCAAAAAACGAACGCGAGCACGCAAGACTCTGGTTTAAGGCGTTACATGACGACAATATGCCCGCAACATTGCCGAATCTCAATGATGCCGCCACCGGTGAGCACTTTGAATGGGATGATATGTATGTGCGCATGGCGAAAGAAGCAAAAGAAGAAGGGTTTGATAAACTTGCGTTTTTATTCAGTGAGGTCGCAAAAATCGAAAAACTGCATGAAGAACGTTATCGCACCCTTATAAAAAATATAGATGGGGGACTTGTGTTCTCGCGCGACGGCGACAGAATTTGGCAGTGCCGCAACTGCGGTCATATAATTATCGGTAGGTCGGCACCGCAGGTGTGCCCCGTGTGCAGTCATCCGCAGTCATATTTCCAACTTCGTGCCGATAATTACTGAAGCTTTCAATAAATAGCAATATTTGTCTATAAATGTCAATCTTATTGTCTTGCTGATTTGAAGAAAATTTTATATAATTGTCACAAAAGGAGTCTTGTCGGTCAAAGAGCAAAATGCAATTTGACCCGACAGACCCCTAATGTTGGAGGCAATACATATGATTAAGGTTTTGATTTATAACGAGTTTGTCCATGAAAAAACCGAAGATGCGGTTAAAGAAATGTATCCCGACGGTATTCACAACTGCATAAAATCTGCAATAGAGGGTGACGACATCGTTGTCGATACCGTAACTCTCGATGATGTTGATACCATTACGGAAGAACGTCTTAACAACACAGATGTTCTTATTTGGTGGGGACATTTGGCACATGACAAGGTTCCGGATGAGGTTGCCGTTCGCGTTCGTGAGGCGGTAAATCGCGGTATGGGATTTGTTGTACTGCATTCGGGCCATCATTCAAAGCCGTTTAAACTTCTTATGGGTACACCCTGCAATCTTACTTGGCGTGAGAACGGGGATTACGAACTTGTTTGGGTTGTAAATCCCTATCATCCCATTGCACAGGGACTTGGTCGCTTTATACATCTTGACCATGAAGAGGCATACGGTGAACCCTTTTCGGTTCCCGAACCCGATGAACTTGTGTTTATAGGCAGTTTTGAGGGCGGAGAGGTCTTCCGTGCGGGTTGCTGTTATCAACGCGGCGGTAGAATTTTCTATTTCCAACCCGGACACGAAACCTACGGTTCGTTTCATAATACCGATGTTATCACCGTTATAAAGAATGCCGTACACTGGGCGGTGCCGACACACCGTGTTGACGTGCTTGATGCACCTCACGTGAAGAAACCCTTGGAGGAATAATCAATGAAAAGAATTGCCGTTATCGGCTACGGCGGTCAGGGTGCGTGGCACTGTAAGCAGATTATTGCAAGCGATGTCGTGGAACTCGCCGGTACATATGACATAAAGGAAAACAGAAGACAGGCGGCAACTGCCGACGGCGTTTTTGTTTATGATTCCAATCAGGCAATTTTTGCCGACTCTTCGGTTGATATTATCGTTGTTGCAACACCTAACAATGTTCACGAGGAGCTTGTTGTAAACGCCCTTAAATCGGGTCATAACTGCATCTGTGAAAAACCCGTTGCCCTGTCAACGGCCGAATTTGACCGTATGGTTAAGGCTTCGGCGGAAAGCGGCAAAAAACTGTCGGTTCACCAAAACCGACGTTGGGATGTTGATTTTCTCGGCGTAAAAAGCGTTGTCGAAAGCGGGGAAATCGGTGAAGTTTTGCGCATTGAATCGCGTATTCACGGTTCACGCGGTATCCCGAGCGATTGGCGCTGTGAAAAAGAGCCCGGTGGCGGTATGATACTTGACTGGGGGGTTCATCTTATTGATCAAATGCTTCAACTGATACCCGAAAAAATCGTTGCCGTAAACTGCGTTACCACGCATATAACCAATCAGGAAGTTGACGACGGTTTCCGCCTTGAACTGACTTTTGACGGCGGAAAGACCGCATATGTTGAAGTCGGTACATATAATTTTATTGCTATGCCGCGTTTTTATATGCAGTGTAAAGACGGTTCGCTTTATCTTGAAGATTGGCAGAAAAAAGCACATATCGCAAAACTTACTCGTTGGATAGAAAAGGATGTCACTCCCGTTCAGAATGCCGCCGGCATTACAAAAACCATGGCGCCGCGTGATCATCTTACATTGGATGAATATGAACTTGAACGTCCGTCAAGCGATGTACATAATTTTTACCGCAATTTTTGCGCCGCTGTTGACGGCAGGGAAGAACAGCTTATACAAAACTGTGAAGTCCGCCGCGTGCTTATGGTGATGGAGGCGTGCTTTGAATCGGATAAGGCGCACCAAACCCTCAAGGTTAATATATGATAAAGCTGGCAACTGTAGGCACAAGTCTTATTACCGAAAAGTGTATTAAAGCGTTAAATCTTACGGGTCGCTTTGAACACAGCGCGGTTTATTCCAGAAAATATGAAACAGGTGCGGCATTTGCCGCTAAGGTCGGGTGCGATACGGTTTTTACGGATATTTCTGCGCTTGCAAAAAGCAATACAATCGATGCCGTATACATTGCAACGCCAAATGCCTTTCATTTTGAGCAGAGCCGTTTGTTTTTGGAAAACGGAAAACACGTCATCTGCGAAAAGCCGATTGTCACCGAAACTGCGCTTTACAGGCAATTAAAAACACTTGCCGACAGCAAGGGACTTATATATATGGATGCGATAAAATCGCGTTATTCACCTGCACGTATGCAACTGAAAAATGCGGTTTCGTCGGTGGGAAACATCGCCTTTGCCCGCATAGATTTCGGTCAGTTTTCGTCGCGGTATAACGATTATATTAACGGTCAAAAGCACAATATCTTTGATATGTCGCTTCACGCGGGCACGCTTATGGATCTTGGTGTTTACTGCGTTTACGGCGCGGTTGATCTTTTCGGAATGCCGAAAAACATTAAAGCGGGCGCAACTTTCTTTGATGACGGTTGTGATAAAAGCGGTTATGCAGTGTTTGATTACGGTGATTTTTCGGCAATGCTTACCTATTCAAAGGCGGGGCAGTCGGTCGCTTCAAGCGAAATTGCGGGTGACCGCGGTACCGTGCACATACGCAGTATCTCAAACTATGACGGGATAACAGTCATTGCCGACGGCCACAGTGATACGGTTGCTGATATAAATGACGGCGATGTGATAATGCGCGGCGAAACGGATGCCTTTGCGGATTTTATCGAGGGTAAAAATCTTGATGATTATGCCGCGGCTTCGCATCTTACCGAACAGGTGCTTATCTGTATGGATAAAATCAAAATCAGTGCAGGACTGCACTACGGAAAATAAAGGAGTGTTTGATTTATGAAACTCGGAGTTGTAAGTGCTATTTATGACGGCTTCACTTTTGAGGAAATGGTTGATGATGCCTCGGCTTGCGGTTATGAGTGTGTTGAGGTTGCCTGTTGGCCTCAGGGCAAGGCAGAACGCCGCTATGCGGGAGTCAGTCACATCGATGTCGATAATACATCGGCAGAGTACATTGCATATGTAAAGGATTACTGTGCAAAGAAGAATATCGAAATTTCTTCTCTTGCATTTTATCCCAACACTATGGACGGTGATCTTGAAAAACGCGCTGCCAATATCGAACATCTTAAAAAGGTTATAAATATGAGTGCGCTTCTCGGCGTAAATATGGTTACAACCTTTATCGGTCGCGACCAAAGCAAGTGTGTTGAAGAAAATCTTGAACTCTTCAAGGAAATATGGCCGCCGATTATAAAATTTGCCGAAGAAAAGGGTGTAAAGGTAGCGATTGAAAACTGTCCCATGCTCTTTGGACGTGACCAGTGGCCGGGTGGACAGAACCTTTTTACCACACCCAAACTTTGGAGAAAAATGTTTGAACTTATCCCCAGTGATAACTTCGGGATTAACTACGATCCCAGCCATTTTATCTGGCAACATATTGATTATGTTAAGCCGATTTATGAGTTTAAGGATAAAATCTTCCACGTTCATTTCAAGGATATAAAAATATATGAAGACAAACTTAACGATGTCGGAATTATGGCATATCCGCTTGATTATATGAGCCCGAAACTACCGGGACTCGGTGATGTGGATTGGGGCAGATATGTATCCGCCCTCACCGATATCGGATATGATTCCTTTACCTGTGTCGAGGTGGAGGACAAGGCATTTGAAGGATGCCGTCAAAGGGTGCTTGACTCGGTTAAATTGAGCTATCGCTATATGCGACAGTTCGTTATTTAAAATAATATTTTTTACGGAGGTAAAAAACAATGGCAATTGACATGAATGATTTTTCCACAAATCAGGACACAGGAGCTCAGATTTTGAGCGACAAAAAAATGCGTATCGGTATTATCGGTACAGGCGGTATTTCGGGTAGCCATATCGCGGCTTATCTCAACCAGCCCGATGTTGAATTGGTAGCCGCGTGCGACCTTATTCCCGGCAAGGCAGAAAAGAAGTTTGCCGAACACAAAATTGAGGGTGCACAGTATTTCACCGATTATAAGGAAATGATCGATACCGTGGAAATGGATGCGGTTTCGGTTTGCACCTACAATTGCACACACGCAGAATGCGCAATTTACGCTCTCGAACACGGTCTTAATGTTCTTCTTGAAAAGCCTTTCACGGTAACTCTTGAAGAAGCAATTGAGGTTATGAAAGCAGAGAAGAAGAGCGGTAAGATAGTATCGATCGGCTTCCAACCCCGCTTTGATGCCAATATGCAGATGATTAAGAAGATAGTTGAATCGGGCGAACTCGGTCGTGTTTACTATGTTCAGACAGGCGGCGGTCGCCGTCACGGTATCCCCGTTTCGTGGAGTGAAACCTTTATTGAGGGCGATAAGGCCGGTCTCGGTGCACTCGGTGATATCGGTTGCTACTCTATCGACCTTGTTATGAATGCTCTCGGTAATCCGAAGCCCCTCACTGTTACAGGTACCGCAACCGATTACTTCGGCACCACTCCCGAAGCATATGCCGAAGTCGGCAAACCCGAATGTGCAGAGAAATTCAGCGTTGATGACTTTGCATCGGCTTACATCCGTCTTGAGGGTGGCATAATCCTCGACTTCCGTATTGCTTGGTATATGCACCTTGACACTCCGGGAGACACCATTATTATGGGTACAAAGGGTTCGTTGCGCGTTCCTTCCACCGATTGTTGGAACGGTACTTTCAACAAGCCGATGACAATCTATCACGATGTTGCGGGCAAACCGGTTGAAACCGTTATTCCGCTTTTACCTGCTACTACAGATTTGTGGAACAAAAAGATTCGTTCTTTCCTTGATGCTTGTATCACAGGTGGCAAGGCACCCGTTCCGACCGATCAGATTATTTATAATCAGGCAATCCTTGACGGTATTAACCGTTCAAGCAAAATCGGTCACGAGGTAGAAATCGAAATTCCCGAAATTTGATTGGAGGAAATGTAAAATGAATTTTCCTGTAGCATTACAGTTATATTCGGTTCGTGATGATGTTGCCGCGGATTTTGAAGGCACCCTCAAAAAGGTTAAAGCACTCGGTTATGACGGCGTTGAGTTTGCCGGACTTTTCGGAAAAACCGCCGCAGAGGTAAAGGCAATGTGTGAGAAAAACGCTCTCACCCCAATTTCCGCTCATGTTCCGTTTGTTGAAATGCTTGCAAATCCCGATCTTCTGGATGTTTATGCCGAAATCGGTTGTAAATATGTGGTAATTCCTTACCTTAACGAGGAATACCGTCCCGGTAACGATAAGTTTGCCGAGGTTATTGCAGCGGCAAAGACACTCGGTGAAAAGGCAAACAGTCTCGGAATGAAACTTTGCTATCATAACCATGATTTTGAATTTATAAAGATTGACGGTGAATATGCGCTGGATATCCTTTATAAAGAGGTTTCTGCCGAACTTCTTCATACCGAAATCGATACCTGCTGGGTAAATGTCGGCGGTGAAGACCCTGCCGAATATGTACGCAAATATACCGGTCGTGCCGAAATTGTACATCTCAAGGATTTTGTCGGCTCGAAATCAGAAAATATGTATGCGCTTATCGGTATCGACGAGAATGAAAAGAAGGATACACAAGGAAAGTTTGAATTCCGTCCCGTAGGTTCGGGTGTTCAGAATTTCCCCGCTATTCTTGATGCCGCAAAGGATGCAGGTGCCCTTTGGGTAGTTGTTGAACAGGATGAGCCCAGTATGGACCTCACACCCATGCAGTGCGCCGAAAAGAGTATCAACTATCTTAAAAGCCTTTAATTAACAAAAGTCCGAAGTTCACGGTTTAAAGTGAACTTCGGACTTTATTGTATCTTAGTCAATACCGATGACGGTGAGTGCGTTGCCCAAAACAGTGAAATGAATATCAAAACCCGCAAACTTCATACTGTATGTGCGGGAATCACCGTGATATGACGGACGAGGATCGTCTTTGAGACAGTCTATAGCCGCGGTGCGTTTTTCGGCCGGCAAAAGATTTAAGAGTTCCTTTGGAAAAATTACATCAAGTGCGTGATTGCGCTCCGCATCGGCAAATCCGCCGACTGCATTCGGAATGCTGTCGGCATAGGGAATATACGGTTTAATATCGTATATTGGTGTGTTGTCGAGCATATCCACGCCCGAAACGGTGAGAAAAGGATTGCCGTTTTGGTCTTTTTTTGACGATTCAAGTTTTACGACCGACAGCCCAAGTGAGTTCGGTCTGTAGGGTGCACGGGTTGCAAACACGCCAAGCCGTGTGTTTCCGCCGAGCCGCGGCGGGCGTGCGGTAAGTGCAGCGCGCCCTTTTTCGGCGGCGGAAAAGCCGAAAATCAGCCACAAATGTGAAAATTCGGTTATCCCCCGTATTGCATCGGGATTGCGGTATTCGGGTTCAAATATTATCGTTCCCATAAG
>CAZGRC010000037.1:0-8364 GCA_964528125.1 uncultured Ruminococcus sp. | reverse complement strand
CTGCTCTGTCTTGATAAAAACGAGCGTTTTTTGGATCTCGGTGCCTTTACGGGGGACACTGTTCTGGAATTTTGCAATGCCGTTGGCGAATATGACGGAATAATGGCGGTTGAACCCGACAGCCGTAATTTTCGCAAACTTTGCGAAAACACGGCAAAAACGGAGAATATCACCGTGATTTCCGCCGCGATAGGCGCAAAACAAGGAACCGTTCTCATTTCAAAACAGCACGGGCGGGGTATAAGCGGCACCGAAAAATGTGTTGAAGTTGAAATGACAACGGTTGATGCTCTTGCGGAAAAATTTTCTCCTACATATATCAAAATGGACGTGGAGGGCAGTGAACAGGCGGCAATTGCGGGCGGTGTCAAAACGATTTCCGCACTTTTGCCGAAACTGAAAATTGCGTGTTATCACAATTCTTATGATTTGTTTGAAATTCCCCTTGCCGTGAAACGTGCGACGGATGGTTACGGCGTTTATTTGCGCCACCGACGCGCACTTCCCGCGTGGGATACGGCATACATTTTTAAAAAATGAATAATAAAAATCAGCCCGAAGAAGAATCTATATTTCTTTTTCGGGCTGATTCGATAATGGCAGGGTGCGAAAATTCTTTGAAATCACCGTCAATTTTAATCTGCGGTATATCACTTCCTAAATGCCGATAATTTCTTTTCAAACGCACTTTGATTCTGTTTTTGATTGACATAATACGTATTTTTATATATAATGTATTATGTAATTTTATGTCGAAAACAGGGAGGCGTGAAAACTATTGTTTAAACGTATATGCAGTGCGGTTCTCTGTACTGTGATATTGATTGTTTCGCTTAATATTGCTGACTGTGCAGTATTTGCAGCAGGTAACCGCGGATACATAAACCATACAGATGTTGCTATCAGGAAAGATGCTGCCATAAGCAGTGAGTGTTTGAAAAGGGTTTCAAATGTTTATGTTAATGTGACCGGCAGTAAGCGCGGCACCGACAACAGCGCTTATCTTTGGTATGCCGTAACATATGAAGGTGTTTCGGGATATGTACGGGAAGATTTGATAACGATTTTGACAGACGAATCCGTTGCGGATTTTGAAACGCAGCTTTCCGCTTTTCCCGAAAGTTATAAACCGTATATCCGTACGCTTCACGCAAAATATCCGAACTGGGTGTTTTCGGCGGATAAACTTGCGATGAGTTATGATGAGGCGGTTGCCGGTGAAACCGCACGCTGGGACAGAAAACTTGTAAATATGACTTCCGACGGCATTTCGTGGCGTTCAATGGAGAGCGGTGCCTATAACTGGGACAGCGATACTTGGAATACAACATCGGGTAACTGGACCTCCGCATCGCGTGAGGTTGTTATGTACTATATGGACATTCGCAATTTTCTTAACGAAAGCGATATCTATATGTTTTTAAAACAGGGATACAGTCCCTCCGAAACCGAAGCGGGCGTTGCCGAAATTTTCAAGGGCTCGTTTTATGCAGACGGCTACAGCGATCCCGATGATACCGCATACGGCGGGTCATACGAAAAGGTAGTTATGGAAGCCGCAAGACAATCGGGAGTGAGTGCCTATGTGCTTGCCGCAACTCTTCGTCTGGAACAGGGCAAAGGCACGAGTGATTTGATTTCGGGAACAACGGAATACGGGAAGTATTTTAATTTCTTTAATATAAGTGCATCGGGAAACGATGTTGTCGGTAACGGACTTGCCTATGCCAAAGATAAAGGCTGGACAACCCGTTCGGCTTCAATTATCGGCGGTGCGGCGTTTTATTCCAAAGGTTATATTTCCGCAGGACAGGACACCTATTTTTATAAAGATTTCGATCTGCTTGCGGCGCCTTATTACGAACATCAATATGCGCAAAGTATTTATGATCAACGTTCTTCGGGAAAACTTATACGCGACAGGTATTCTTCAAACTATACGGCACCGCTTATATTCCGAATTCCCGTCTATACTTCAATTCCCGAAACGGTTGCCGAAAAGCCTGCTGAAAACAGCAACCGCAATAATTACTACATAATGTCGGCAACAAATGTTCCAAACTTTTCAAAATACAACTTCAACTATGCATTCCCGATTTCGGGGGACACCGAAATAAGTGTCGGGCTTCACGGCGGTGCCGTTATCACAACACCGAAAACCAACACACTGACTGCGGGTGTTAATGTTGTGAAAATAACCGTAAAGGCGGAAACGGGATATACCCGAACATATACGCTTAATATCACGGCAACCGTTCCGTGCGTTGTCACGGTGCCGCAGGGTGTCGAATCGGGCGACGGCGGCGGTCAGGTAATTGACCCGTCAACCGTTAAGCGAGGGGATGTTAACGGTGACGGCGTTATCGATGTAATTGATCTTGCGGCAGTAAGACTTTATATGCTCGGTGAAATGCAGTTTGACGGAAAATCTTTCAGTGCCGCAGATACAAACGGTGATAACGAGGTTGATGTTATAGACCTTGCGGCGATAAGACTTCATATGCTCGGCAAAATGCAGTTATAATAATTTGACACAAGGAGAACAGATTATGAAAAAAACAATTAAATCAATAACGGCACTCTTTGCGGCGGTTGCTTTGCTTGTATCGGTGTTTTGTTTACCCACAGCGGCGGCAACGGCATATATTCATGTAACACCCAATAAAGAAACCTATGCCGTCGGTGAAGAAATCACAATCAAAGGCACCTTCACTGATAATAACATAATTGCACTTAATGCTTCGATAACATACGATTCTTCAAAAGTAGCATATGTTTCGGGCGGTACAAACCAAGGCGGATATGTTCAGTTTGTTGAATCTTATGATGATTTTAAGGGGAGTGTCGCGGTTAGCGCAACATTTAAAGTCATTGCAGAGGGCAGTGCATATTTTAGGTTTTCGGCAGAGGCTTCAAACGGAATAAGTAAGTCTTCCAAAGATTCGGGAACAACTTTGAAGTTAGTCACGCCCGCGGTTTCTTCCGTGGTATCCTCCGTGGCTTCAAACAACGCAAACCTTAAAAGTCTTTCGATAAGCGGTGCAAAACTTTCACCCGCATTTTCCAAAAACACCACGGGTTACACCGCGACGGTGGCAAACTCGGTTGAAAAGGTGACGGTGAAAGCAACCGCCGCCGACAGCGGTGCCAAGGTCGAGGGCGCGGGAACATATCCGCTGGACGTCGGCAACAACAAGATATCCGTAACCGTCACAGCCGCAGACGGCCAAACCCGAAAGGAATATGCCGTAAATGTTAAACGCAACGCACCCGATGAAGAAATCGCGGGACAAGCACCGACCGAAAGTG
Organism: uncultured Ruminococcus sp.; assembly: GCA_964528125.1. Classification (GTDB taxonomy): domain Bacteria; phylum Bacillota; class Clostridia; order Oscillospirales; family Acutalibacteraceae; genus UBA737. The sequence goes on along the minus strand of CAZGRC010000037.1, from coordinate 5,055 downwards.
AAGAAAATTCTCTTAACGTATCGGTGAACGGCAAGGAATATACGGTGATTGCGGATATCTCCGCGCTCGCTGTGCCGACGGGATTTACAGCGACAACAACACTTTACGGCGAAGTTGAAGTCGGATGTCTTACCGAGGCAAGCGGCAGTTACAAACTTTATTGGTTAAACGACGAATCTTCACAGCAACCCACTCTTTTCCGTTATACCGAAGACGGCGAATTTGAACGCCTTATATATACCGAGATTGCGGGCAAGTTCTACATTTTTATCCGTCCGGAAAGGGGACTTGTGGCCCCAGACGGTTTTTACGAAACCACACTTTCGTTTGATTCCGGCAATGCCACGGCATATGCTTATAGCTACAGCAAAATGGCTGATTTTTACATTGTGTATTGTTGGTGTGACGGCGCAGAGCGGTTTTATCGCTATGACAAACTTGAAAACACCTTACAGCGCGAGCCGGACTTCGGTTTGGTGAAAGCGGTCGATGCCTCAACCGAAGTGAAAAAAGACAATGTGTTGGATTGGTTCTTCAGCCTGTCGAAAGTGGCAAAATCGGTTATTATTGTCGCACTGTGCACGGTTATAGTGCTTATACTGCTTATAATTTTCGTTGTGCTGATGATTAAAAATCGCCATGGCGCATCACCTGTGCCGATGCTCGGTGACGATTTCTTTTCTTCCGACGGTGACGGTTTTACATTTGAAACGGAAGAAACCGAGGTTTTGAATGAGACGGAATTTTTCGAAGAACCGAAACCTCAAACCGAAACAGAAAATGATATAGGTGAAGACGAAGAATAAATATACGCTAAAGACAAAAATCGCGACTGTACCCGCTTTTTCAGTGGAGGCAGCCGCGATTTTTTGTTTAATCGGTTTTAATAAAATTGTTTATTGTCCGTAGTAAGCGTTTTTACCGTGCTTGCGCAGAAAGTGTTTGTCAAGCAAATCTTGAGAAATTGCACCGATATTGCGGTTTAAGATTTCGGTATGAAGTGCCATAAGTGCAACCTCTTCAAGCACAACGGCGTTGTGCACGGCGTTTTCGGGGTCGCCGCCCCAGATAAACGGGCCGTGAGAATTCACCAGCACGGCGGGAATATCGTCGGCGGATTTATCTTTGAAAGTTTCAACAATAACATTGCCTGTTTCGGCTTCGTAATCGCCGCCGATTTCATCCGAAGTCATTTCCCTTGTGCAGGGGATTTCACCGTAAAAACAGTCGCCGTGGGTGGTGCCGTATGCGGGAATTCCTCTGCCCGCCTGTGCAAAGGAGGTCGCCCAACGCGAATGGGTGTGTACAATGCCGCCGATATTCGGAAAAGCTTTGTAAAGCACCAAATGTGTTGCCGTATCGGATGACGGTTTGTATTTCCCCTCAATAACCCTGCCGTCAAGGTCGGTAACAACCATATCATCAGCGGTCATTCCGTCATATTCCACGCCGCTCGGTTTTATAACCACAAGACCGTTTTCGCGGTCAATTCCCGAAACATTGCCCCAAGTAAAGGTAACAAGGTTGTGTTTTACAAGCAAAAGATTTGATTTTAAAACTTTTTCTTTAAGTGATTCAAGCATTTTTTGTTTGACCTCCAAATTTGTTTTCGTCTGCTTAAATTAAAAGGTTCGGGATTTGAATTATTCCCGAACCTTAATGATTTACGCTGTTAAATAATATCTTACAAGTGACTGCAACAGTGTATCGCGGTCGATTCTGCGAATAAGATTGCGGGCGTTATTATGCGTAGTTATATAGGTCGGATCCTCCGATAAAATATAACCTACGATTTGGTTTATGGGGTTGTAACCCTTTTCTTTAAGCGCATCATACACGGTTGTCAGGATATTGCGTATCTCCTGCTCGGTTTGGTCACCTATTGAAAAAGTCATCGTCCTGTCATTCATAAATAACACCTCTTTAAAATCTCTTAAGATTATATTACACCGCTTTTATAAAAAGTGCAAGTATTATTTTCTGAGTTCCGCACCCACTGCTTCAAGTTTTTTGATAATTTTAGTGCTTATCTCTTCAATTTGCAGATCTGTGAGGGTTGCATCTGCCGAACGGAGCCATACACTGAATGCAACACTCTTTTTGCCTTCGGGTATCTGTGAACCCTCATAAACATCGAAAAGTTCGGATTTTTCAAGTAATCTTCCGGCACCCGAAACAATGGCGCGTTCAAGTTCACCCACAGGGAGAGATTTGTCGCAAAGCATTGCAAAGTCACGTTCAACTGCGGGGAATTTGGGAAGAGATTTATAGACAGTCTTGCGCTTTTCGATTGAAAGCAGCACGTCAAGTTTGATTTCCGCAAGATAAACACGGTTTTCTATTCCGTAATCGGCGCTGACGGCGGGGTGAACTTCACCGAAAACGGCAAACGGCTTGTTGTTTGCTTTAACCGATGCCTGACGTCCGGGATGCAGATACGGTTCGGCACTGCGCTCATACATGGTGTGTGCACCGAAAAGTGCGGCTATATCTTCTATTATGCCCTTAAGTGTAAAGAAATCTTCGTCCTTTCCGTAAATTCCCACACTCATTGTGGAAAGTTCGTCGGGCTGTTCAACAAGCGGCAGTGATTTCGGAACAAAACGTTTGCTTATCTCATAAAAGCGGCCGGCTTCTATTTTGCGGTTAATGTTGGTGGAAAGCACCGTGAGCATACTGGTAGTCAACTGTGTGCGCATGGTGGAATATTCGTCACCGAGCGGATTTATAACCTTAATTGCGTTTCGGCGTTCGTCATCTTCGGGCAGACGCAAGGTGTCAATGGCACCGGAGGAAATAAATGAATATGTCGCCGCTTCATATGCTCCGAGACCGTTCATCAGTGCTTTTACGCGATCGGTTTTTATGCGTTCGGGGAGAAGTTTTCCGCGAACAACCTCGCCGCGCATGGGAGTTCCCTTTATGTGGTCATAGCCGTATATTCGCATTACCTCTTCGGCAAGGTCGGCTCTGCCCTCAATATCGTCGCGGATGGAGGGGATAAGGCAGGTTATATTTCCGTTTTCGTATTTGGCGCCGAGTCCCAATCTGTCGAGAATGGATACCATAACATCGGTGGGGATATCAACACCCAAAAGCGCGGTTATGCTTTCTGCCGATACGGTGAGTTCACGCGGTGCGGGCAGACCCACGTTGCGATCCAAAACTCCGTCGATAATATCACCGGCATCAAGTTCGTATATAAGTCCGAGGGCGCGTTCCATGGCATATTCGACATTGTTTATATCGGTTCCGCGTTCAAAACGTCCGCTTGCTTCGGTGCGAATGCCGAGAGCTCTGCCGGTTCTGCGGATATTATCACGTTTGAATTTTGCCGATTCAAGGAAAAGGTCGCGGGTGTCATCCTCAATTTCACTTTCTTTGCCGCCCATAATTCCCGCAAGACAAGACGGGTGTTCACCGTCGGCAATTACCAGCATTTCGGGTGTAAGGGCATAGTCCTTACCGTCAAGGGTGGTAATGCTCTCGCCCTCTTTGGCGTTGCGAACGATTATCTGTTTGCCAGAAAGGTCGTTATAATTAAAAGCGTGCATGGGATTGCCTGTTTCAAGCATAACAAAGTTGGTAATATCGACAATGTTGTTTATCGGGCGCATACCCGAAGCGGTGATTGCTTTTTGCATCCATACGGGGCTGGGACCTATGCGCAGATTCTTAACGATTCTGCCCATATATCGGGGGCACAGGTCATAATTTTCAACGGTGATGTCAATATAATCTTTAATATCTCCGCCGACGGTTTTATATTCGGGAACGGGCGCTTTGAACTCGGCTCCGAGCACTACGCCGATTTCCTTTGCAACACCCAGAAAACAATTGCAATCGGGACGATTTGCCGTTATTTTGAAGTCGATTATTACATCATCAAGACCCAGAACGTCACAACGGTGATGTCAATATAATCTTTAATATCTCCGCCGACGGTTTTATATTCGGGAACGGGCGCTTTGAACTCGGCTCCGAGCACTACGCCGATTTCCTTTGCAACACCCAGAAAACAATTGCAATCGGGACGATTTGCCGTTATTTTGAAGTCGATTATTACATCATCAAGACCCAGAACGTCATGCATATCGGTGCCGGGGGCGTGATCGCCATGAAGTATGAGTATACCGTAAACACCGGCACCCTCATAATCCGCTTCGGTGAGACAGAGTTCTTCGCCCGAGCAGAGCATACCGTTAGACGGTACACCGCGCAGTTTACCTGCTTTTATGTGCATACCGTTGGGCAGATCGCTGTTGTCCAGAGCAGCGGGCACAAGGTCACCGACCTTTATGTTTTGCGCACCGGTTACAATTTGAACGGGTTCCTCTGCGCCGACATCCATTTGGCATATCTGTAAATGGTCACTGTCGGTGTGGGGGGCAATTTCCAAAATGCGGGCGGCGACAACATTCCTGAGATTTTCGCCCTGACGTTCAATGCTTTCAACCTCAAATCCCGCCATAACCATACGGTCGCACAGTTCCTCAACGGGCACATTTATTTCCACATAAGTTTTGAGATGGTTCAGTGATATTTTCATTTTCGTTTTCCCCCTTAAAACTGTTCCAAGAAACGCTTGTCATTTTCAAACAACAGGCGAATATCGCTTATTTTGTAACGGGTGGTGGTAAGGCGGTCAAGACCTATACCGAAAGCAAAACCGCTGTATTCTTCGGGATCGATACCGCAACTTTCGAGCACCTTGGGATGAACCATACCGGCACCCAAAATTTCAATCCAACCGCTGCCTTTGCAAACACGGCAACCCTTGCCGCCGCACTCGCTGCAGGTGACATCGACCTCTACCGAAGGCTCGGTAAAAGGGAAGAATGACGGGCGGAACTTAACCTCGGTTTCGGGACCGTAAATTTCGTGAGCAAACTGTTCAAGCACGCCTTTAAGGTCGCACATAGTAATGCCTTTGTCAACAACAAGACCCTCTATCTGGTGGAAAACGGGCGAATGTGTAGCATCAACTTCATCTGCACGGAAAACACGTCCCGGACAAATGACGCGGATAGGCGGTTTGCGGGTTTCCATTGTTCG